>JAYEKC010000485.1:0-1907 GCA_034716715.1 Gemmatimonadota bacterium
GCAGTGCGATCGACTCGGCGTCGGTGGAAGCGCTGCTCGCGCTCAAGCACCGGCCCAAGGGCAAGCCATTCCTGGTGCTCGTGTCGTCGAGCGAAATGATCGAACGGCTGGGTCTCACCCTCACGCGCGCCGCGTCGATGCTTGCCGCGCGCTTCTGGCCGGGCCCGCTCACGCTGGTCCTGCCGGGCGGTGAACGGCGCGTCCCGGACGCGCTGCGAGGTCCGGAGGGCGGCATCGCGGTCCGGTGGACGCCCCATCCGGCCATCCAGCGCCTGATCGCGGCGTACGGCGACGCCATCACGTCCACCAGCGCCAACCAGCCGGGTGATCCGCCGGCGGCCAACGCCGCGCAGATCGTGGATCACTGGGCCGCCGAGGTGGCAAGCGGCCAGTTGCGGGTTCTTGACGCGGGAACGCTTGCGCCGTCGGCGCCCTCCACCGTGGTGGACTGCACGGCGCGTGCGCCGCGCGTGATCCGGCCGGGGGCCGTCCCGGCTGCGATCCTGCGCGAAGCGGTTCCCGAGCTGCTGGGCGACCGGTGAGCACGCGCGTGCTGTTCGTGTGCACCGGCAACACCTGCCGGAGCGCCATGGCGGAGGCCATTGCCCGGGCGGCGGCGTCTGCGCGCCCCGGGTTTTCGGCAACCTTCACGAGCGCCGGCACGAGCGCGTGGGATGGCGCGCCGGCGTCGGACGGGGCGCTGCTCGTCGGCATCGAGCGCAAGCTGGACCTGAACGGGCACCGTGCCCGCGCGCTCACCCGCGAGCTCGTCGCCAACGCGGACCTCATCCTCGGCATGGGCCCCCATCACGTGGAGCGTGCCGTCGTGCTGGGGGGCGAGGGCAGGACCTTCCTGCTGTCCGACTACGCGCTCGGCAGCACGAACGGCCAGCCGGTGGAGGACCCGTTCGGCGGAGACCTCGACCGCTACCGGGCGACCGCGGACGAACTCGAGCGATTCATCGGCCAGGTGATGGACCGCATCGCCGGGGCCGGATAGTGGAGCTGCCCGGCCGCCTCGTCCTCCTCGGACATCCGGTCTCGCACTCCCTGTCGCCGGCGTTCCAGAACGCCGCGCTTCGCGCGGCCGGCATTCCGCTGCAATACGAGGCGCTCGACGTGCCACCCCGCGACCTGGCGCGCGTGACGGGGCTGCTGGCGGAGGCGGGCGCCGCCGGCAACGTGACTGTGCCGCACAAGGAAGCCTTCGTGGCGCGGTGCGACGTCCTCAGCCCCGTGGCGCGGCAGGCGGGCGCCGTGAACACGTTCTGGGTGGAGGGGGGAGCGCTGCACGGCGACAACACCGACGTCGGCGGCTTCGACGCCGCCGTGCGTGCCACGGTGGGGCTTCCGTCGGGTCCGTTCGAAGTGGCCGTGCTCGGGGCCGGGGGCGCCGCGCGCGCCGTGCTCGCCGCCGTGGAGCGCTGGGAGGGAGCGCGCGTGCGCGTGTGGGCGCGCACGATGGCGCGGGCCGAGCGTCTCATCACGCAATTCCGGTCCGCGCGGGCCGTGTGGAGCCTCGACGAAGCCGTGCAGGGGGCCGCCCTGGTGGTCAACGCCACGCCGGTGGGCTCCGTGCACGACGGCCTGCCCGCGGACCCGTCGCTGCTGGACGCCGACGCGCGAGTCTTCGACCTCGCGTACCGGCGGGGACTCACTCCATGGGTGCTGGCGTGCCGCGCGCGCGGCCTTCGCGCGAGTGACGGCCTGCCGATGCTGCTGGAACAGGGCGCACTCTCGTTCGAGCGATGGTTCGGCCGCGCGCCGGACCGGAACGCGATGCTCGAGGCGGTCCAGTGACCTCCGTCGCGGGCGCGGTGCTCGACCTGCTGCTGCCCACCGCGTGCGCGGCCTGCGGCGCGGCGACCGCCGACGCCGCCGTCATCTGCGGCGTCTGCTGGACGCGG
>JAYEKC010000486.1:0-975 GCA_034716715.1 Gemmatimonadota bacterium
GGCACGATCGTAGCCTGGATGGTGGCGTTCACCCGGAAGCGCATGTAGCCGGCACCACCGGCCGGAAGGGTGAAGGACTGCGACGTCTTGTCGAGCAGCGCCTTGGCCTGCAGCGGGAACCCGGTGTTGCCCAGCTGGTTGAAGAGCACGTTCCGGAAGTTCCAGCTCAGGAACTGGTACTGGGTGTTGGTGGTCAGGCCGGCGTCGTCGATGAAGTTCGCAATCGCCCACGACCGCAGCCCCACGCCGATGCCGCCCGTGAACAGCGGCCCAAGCACCGTGGACAGGTTCACCATCCCGTCCTTCTGCGAGTTCACGAGCGCCCGGAAGTACGTGTTCTGCGACGATGTGCCCAGATCCACGGCGTACCGCAGGAACGACCAGGTCGCGCCGCGCGTGGAAAGGTTGTCGTTGTCCGCGTACGGCGACGACGTGTCGGGCGCCTTGAGGTACGAACTGTAGCGCCCGAGGTTGTCCACCTGGTACGCGTTGGTGATCGTGAATCCCGGGTCGTTGGCGCTGATGAGCGAAAGGGTGAGGTTGCCCTTCGGGTTCAGGCGCGTGGCGCGGTAGAACAGCAGCTCCTCGGCCACGTGCGACAGGCCCTCGTTGAGCCACGTCGCCTCGAAGTCGTCGGCGTTGTTGACGTAGATGCGGCGACCGGCGTTGATCAGGTGCTGGAACTCGTGCGCGAGCGTGGCGATCACGTCGGTGAGCAGCGCCGACTTCGTCTTGAAGAAGCCGTTGTACGTCGAGGCCGAGTCCACGACCGGGACGTAGAACATCTCGCCCTCGTTGCTCGTGGGGCACGCCTGCAGCCCCAGCGCCTGGTTGCCCGCCACCGGGAACAGGTCGCGGGCGTAGAAGAACCCGCCGATCACCGAACTCGCGCCGGCCGCCGTGAGCTTGTTCACCGCCTGCGTGAAGAAGATCACGATGCGGCCGTTGTTGTCCATGTCGCTCGGCGCACCGAAC
>JAYEKC010000486.1:985-9740 GCA_034716715.1 Gemmatimonadota bacterium
CGTGTCCAGGGCGTACACCAGCGTGTCGAACGTCGTGGCGAAGCTCTGGTAGTCCGCCGTGGTGAACCCTCCGGCCGGCGCGCCGGTGTCGGCGACGACGATCGACGACGATCCGATCGCCTGCACGCGGCCCGTGCTATTTTGTGCGTTACTGCACGAGCTGAAGGCGTTCGTGTTTAGGGTCACCAGGTCGCCGACTGCCGGCGACGCCGCCAGACCCCGGATCAGCGATGGCGCTCCCGGGCTCAGCCCTCCCGCCCCCCGCGAGGCGCGCAGCCGCGCGTACGCAGCCGTGCGGTTACCGCCCCGCAGGCCCGGGCCGAACTCGCGACGTTCGCGCTGGCGCATGTCCACGTCGAACGAGCGCGTCGGGAGCCTCCGGTCCATTGCGGCGGCGTCGAGCGCCATAGTCGGGCCAGGCGTCACCTGAGCGACCAGCGCCGCCGCCGGCAGCCCCACGGCCTGCGCCGTGTTCGTCGCGTCGAGCTTCACGCCGAGCGCCTGGCCGGTCGTGTCCAGGCTGTTGTTGAAGGCGAGGAGCATGTACTCGCTCGCCGACGTGCCGCCGGTCAGGCAGATGGCCGACCGGTCCGTGCCCGTCAGGAGCCGCACCTCGCCGACCGAGAGCGAGAGCGGCGTCGCCCCGGCGCACGCGGTCTGGACGGCCTGCACCGTGATCACCGTGCTGCCGACCTTGCCCTCGACGGTGGCTGTGATCGTCGCCGTGCCCGGCGACACGCCGGACACGATGCCCGTCGTGGTGACCGTCGCCACCAGGTTGTTTGAGGAGGTCCACGCCACCGTCCGCCCGGTGAGCGCCGCCCCCGACGCGTCGAGCGCGATGAAGTTCAGGGCGAGTTGCTGCCCCACCGAGATCTGCGTGGTCGCGGCCGTGACCGACACTGACGCGACCGGCTTGGGGCCGGTGCTGCCCCCGCCGTTGGAGTTGCCGCCACCCGAGCAGGCGGCGAATGCGAGAAGAAGGATCGGCGCGAGGTGCTTCATGGCTGGGGGTGGATGCGGAAAAGTGGATACCGCCGGCGAACCCCGTCAACGGCACGCCGCGCAATGGTGGCGCCCGCCTCCAGGTCGTTATTTCTACCCTCTATGGAGACACGCGAGCCGTGACCGTCCCCGGCACCGGCGGCCGACCCGGGACGGCCGACGACAACCGCTGGATGGGCGAGGCCCTCGCGCTCGCCCGGGGGGCCGGTGCGGGGGGTGAAGTGCCCGTCGGGGCGGTGATCGTGCGGCAGGGCGTTGCCGTCGCGGGTGCCGCGAACGCCATGCGCACGGCCGGCGCGCTGGCCCACGCCGAGATGCGGGCCATGGCCGATGCCATGCGCGCCGGCGCGGCCAGCAGGCTCGAGGGGTGCACGTTGTACGTGACCCTGGAGCCCTGCGCGATGTGTGCCGGCGCGATCGTGCTCGCGCGGCTCGACCGCGTGGTATTCGGCGCGTGGGACGACAAGGCGGGCATGGCCGGGTCGCTCGGTGACCTCCTTCGCCACCCGCGGCTCAACCACGCGCCGGAGGTTCTGGCGGGGGTGCGGGCGGAGGAGTCTGCGGCCCTGCTGCGGGACTTCTTTTCGGCTCGGCGCTGACCGGGGCGCCGCCGGCGGGCGGCGGCTCGTCCGCGCCGGCCAGCAGGTCGGCGTCGCCGGTTGCCGGCGCGACGGGCACCGCCATCGCCGGCGGCGCGAGCAGGTCGGGGTCGGGCACCGGGCGGCCGAACATGAACCCCGGGATAAGCGTGCCGACGACGGCGTAGATGGTGAGCGCGCCGAAAAGCCACTGCGGGGTGGGGAAGGCCTCGTCGCGAACGATTTCGGCCAGCACGAGCGTGAAGACCAGCGTCGGCAGCAGGGGCGTCGCCACGCGCGCCGTGGCCTTCCAGTCCTCGTGCAGCGACACGCGGCGGTGCACCACCACGCTGAGCAGCCGCAGCGGCTGCACGACCGCCACGAGGGCGATCGCGCCAAAGAGGGCGGCCAGCGTGAGGTCGCGCGCGCTCACGTGGAGGCCGGCGCCGAAGAAGTAGAACGGCACGAAGAAGCTGGCGAACACCTCGACCGACTGGATCATCGTGTCGGACGTGAGCGACGGGAGTTCGCGGCGGAATTGGTGCGCGATCACGCCCACGAGGAACGCCCCCACGAGGTAGTACACACCGAGGTGCCGCGTCACGAACGCGCACACGAGCGCGACGATCACGAGGAACGCGAACTCCGACTTCGGCGCGAACGGAAGGATCACGCGGGCGAAGAACCGGAAGAGCACGGGCACCAGCACGAGCAGGCCCAGCAGCGTGGCCGTCGCGGTCACGAGCTGGATCGTGGTGCGGCTCTGGAGCGCGACGAACAGCACCACCAGGGCGACCACCTCGGTGCCCACGGCCTTGGACTTGATCCAGAACTGCTCCCGTTCGCTCAGCCCGAACGCGGGCAGCGAGTCGAGGATGAAGCCCGTGGAGGGCGTCACCACGGCCAGCGCGACCAGCAGGGCGGCCCGCGGGGACGGAACGAAGGTCATCGTGAGCAGGCCCGTGACGAGGGCGAGGAGCCCGAGCTGGATCGCCAGGTGCTCCACCAGCACGCCGCGCGCCTCCTTCAGCTCCTCGAAGTCCACGTCGAGCCCGGCGAACAGGAACAGCGCGACGATGCCCAGCGTCGAGAAGAGCTTGAGCACCTGGTCGTCGGCGAACGAGTGCAGCCCGATGCCGATGGCCGCGCCGAGCACGAGGCTCGTCACGGCGCTCGGGATCCGGTAGCGCTGCAGCATCTTCGGGACGATGAACAGCCCGAAGACCAGCAGGAGGTAGATCACCTCCGCCGATGGCGCGGGTATCGAGAAGTCGGGGCCGGGCACGTCCTGCATCCCTCGAAACTAGTGCGCCATCGGCGGTTGCGGCGCGTTGACTCCCCCCGGTCGCTCCGCTAACTATTCGTGTTCCGGCACGGATTGGACAGGTGGCCGAGTGGCTGAAGGCACCGGTCTCGAAAACCGGCATACCGGCAACGGTATCGTGAGTTCGAATCTCACCCTGTCCGTGGCAGCAGGAAGGGTTGAGCGTTGCGTTGGCAGCCGGGGGAACGATGGCCGTCCGGCGATCCCCGGTTCCCGCCCCGCGGCGCTCAACCGTCGTTTCGGGACGGGTGGCCGAGTGGTTTAAGGCGCAGGCCTGGAAAGCTTGTGTACGCTAAAAACGTACCGTGGGTTCGAATCCCACCCCGTCCGTGTGGCCCCGCCCGTGTGGCGTACCGGCGTCGCCCCGCCCCGTCGTCCGTTGTGGCCGTGTCGTTACATCCGGGGCAAACGATCTTGACCTTCGGGGGTTCTAATAGGTCGAGCGCAACGGAAACTCCCATGATCCTGAACCCCCAAGATCCCAGAGTGATGACGACGAGCGGAACGTTCTGCGTGTTCGATGACGCCGGCCGCCTCATCGGCGCGATCCGACGGCCCATCGAGCCCAATCCCATCGGCCCGGGCCGCGAAAAGGTCTACCTCGACCGGTCGGACGTGCGGGCGGGCTGCACCGCGACCTAGGCGCCGCGCCGGGTCCGTTCCGCCGGCCCCCGGCGGCCGGTAGCTTGCTGGGCGAAATGACTCCGCCCCCGGCAGCGCGCGACCGACGCGCCCTCCACATCCTGCTCGCCGTGTACGTCGCCACGGCGGTGCTCGTGGCGATCCAGCGCACCGTGCTCTCGCGCGAGAACAACTTCTGGATCTTCCAGGCGGCCTTCCGGCACCTGCGCTCCGGCGCCGACCTGTACGCGGCGTACCCGGACATCCACAGCGACTTCTTCAAGTACAGCCCGACATTCGCGCTGCTGTTCGGCCCGTTTGCCGTGCTGCCGCCCACCGCCGGCTACATCCTCTGGGCGTCGGCGTGCGCGGTTGCCGTCTGGGCTGGCATCGCGCGCTTCCTTCCGGCCCGCGCGGCGACGTTGGCGCTGGCCATCGCGTGGATTGCCGTCCTCGGCGACCTGCAGCGCGCGCAGAGCAACGCGCTCGTGGCGGGCCTCATGGTGCTGGCCTGGGCCGCGTTCGAGCGGGGCCGCAACCTTCCGGCCGCAGTGGCCATTGCGGCGGGTGGGTTCGTGAAGCTGTTTCCGCTCGCGGCCGGGCTCGGCGCGCTGATGCGGCGCCAGTGGCTCCGGTTCTGCCTGATCCTCGCCGGCGTGATCGCCGTGGGCGCGGCGCTCCCGCTGGTGGCCGCGGCGCCGGGCACGCTGGGAGCCCAGTACGCGTCGTGGTACGCGATCGAAACGCGCGACGCCGCGCCGATGCCCCGCTACGGCACCGGCGGGGCCGACCTGTACGCGGGGCTGATGGGGCAGTTCCGCGTGTGGTTCGGCGTGGACTGGCCCCACTGGCCGGTGCAGCTGGCGGGCCTCGCGGTCCTCGTGCTGCCGGTGCTCATCCAGCGCCGACGCTTCGCGGAGCCGGTGTTTCGCGTCACGTTGCTGGCCAGCCTCCTGATGTTCTGCGTGCTGTTCAACCACCAGGCCGAGTCGCCGTCGTACGTGATCGCCATGATCGGCGTCGCCATCTGGGTCGCGGCCGCGGAGCGCGCGGCGTGGAGGACGGCCGTGATGGTCGCGTGCCTCGTGATCGTCAACCTCGCGTCCACGGACCTGATGCCGCGCGCGTGGTACCGCGAGTACTATGTGCCGTACCTGCTCAAGACGGTGCCGCTGATCCCCGCATGGATCGTGATGCAGCTCGAACTGCACGGGCTCGTGGGCAATCGGGGGGTATCAGAGCTCGCCGAAATGGGTGAGGGCAATGTCGCCCGCCCGGAGCCGGTCGCGCACGGCGGGTGAGAGGAGCGCGGCCAGCTCGCGCTCGCGCTGCCACGTGTAGCCGTCCACGCTCCGGAGGGCGTCGTCCACCCGCCCCGGGTGGACCATCATCTCCACCGAGCCGGCGGGCAGGCGATCGAGCACGGCGGCCAGCTGGCCGGGAAACCGCTCACCGCCCTGCATCGAGACGCCGATGAAGTGATCAGGCGCTCGAGTGGCGGCGGCGCTCACCGACGTCAGGCGCCAAGACCATGCGATCACGCCGCGGTGGAGCTGCGAAGCGAGGTCGTTGGCAAAGCGCCGGTGCGACTCCACGGGACGCCGGAGCGGCAGGCCGCGCCGTGCCGCCACGCGGGCCACGGCCCGGCGCACCACCGGCAGGGCGTGGGTGTGCCGGTGCGAATCGATGTGCGTCACGCGAACCGCGAGCGATTCGATCGCCGTGAGCTGCGCCTCGCACTCGGCCTCGACCTCCGCGCCGTCGAGCCGGCCCGTGAGTGCGCGGCGCACGAGGCGGGCGAGGGTCAGGAACCGTCCGGTGCGGCGGTCCACCGTGGTCACGCCGGGCACCCGCGGGGCGCCCACCAGGAGGTTGAAGTGCAGGCCCACGCCAAGCGCCGGGGCCGAGCGGACGCGCCCCGCGGCGTGGGCCCAGCCCGGGCAGTCGACCATCATCGAGGTGGACGTCACGGTGCCGAACGCGTGCGCCTCGAGGATGCCGTCCGTGACCGCGGGCGAGATGCCGAGGTCGTCGGCGTTCACGATGAGCCGGGTGCGGGGCGCCCCCGTCACCGGTAGCGACCGCGCAGATGGTTCACCCGGACATGGGCGAGGTCGAGCGCCATGCGGAAGGCGCTCTGCGCGAAACGCACCGTGGTGGGTTCCTCGTCGTAGCGGAAGTGGACGGCCGTCTGCCTGACCGAGAGGCCCTGGTGCTGGGCGATGAACAACGCCTCGACGTCGAACCCGAACCGCGGGATGGTCAGGCGCGGGAAGACGATGCCCGCCGCGCGCGCGGTGAAGCCCTTGAGCCCGGCCTGGCTGTCGAGGACGTCGCGCAGCAGCACCGTGCGCACCATCAGGTTGAACGCACGGCTCATGAGATGCCGGGTGTAGAGGTAGTGGAAGAACGTCGGGCTCATGAGGTAGCGCGACGCCGGCAGGACGCGGCACGCGATCGCGACGTCGGCGCCCGCCTCGAGGTCGGCGAGGATCTTGGCGATCTCATCCGGGGGATACGCGAGGTCGGCGTCCGTGAACACCCGGAAGTCGCCTGTTGCCGCCAGCATGCCGCGTGCGACCCCGGCGCCCTTGCCCAGGTTGCGCTCGTTGCGGATCACGCTCGTGCCGGGACGCCCGGCCGCGAAGGAGGCCAGGATTGCCGGCGCCGCGTCGCGGCTGTGGTCATCCACCAGGACGAGCTCGGTGCGATACGGCCGGCCGTCGAGCCATGCGCCAAGTTGCTTCAGGGCGGCCGGAAGCCGGTCGGCGCCGTTGTAGACCGGGACGACGACGGAAAGGTGTGGACGGGCCGCTTCCATCGGCCACAAACTCGCGGGGGCGCGGTCCCGGGGCAACGGCTGTCGCCGGTGCGTGCGCCCGGCCATATTTCGCCTCCGACATGGCACAATCCCGGTCGGTCGTCCTCAACGCCAAGGCGCTGGCGCGCACGCTGTCGCGCATGGCCGACGAAATCGTTGAACGCAACGACGGCACCGACGGCCTCGTCCTCGTGGGCATCCAGCGCCGCGGCGTCCAGGTGGCCGACCGCATCGCCGCGGTGATCGCCGACCGCGAAGGCGTGCAGGTGCCCCGCGGCGCCCTCGACATCACCCTGTACCGCGACGACCTCCAGACCGTGGGGCCCCGGCCGGTGGTGGGGCGCACGGAAATCCCGTTCGAGCTCGACGGCAAGCGCGTCGTGATCGTGGACGACGTCCTGTTCACCGGGCGGACCGTGCGCGCGGCGCTGAACGAGCTCGCCGACTTCGGGCGCGCCAGCCGCGTGAGCCTCGCCGTCGTGATCGACCGCGGCGGCCGCGAGCTCCCCATCCACCCGGACGTCGTCGGCAAGCACATCGAGGTGAAGCCCGGGGCGCGGGTGGACGTGATGGTGAACGAGGTGGACGGGAAGGACGAAGTGGTGGTGGAGGAGGGATCCGGCGCGTGACGTCCCTCGGCAAGGACCTGCTCGGGCTCGAGCGGCTCTCCGCCGAACAGATTGCGTTGATCCTCGACACCGCCGTCCCGCTCAAGGAAATCTCCGAGCGCGCCATCAAGAAGGTCCCGACCCTTCGCGGCGCGACCATCGTGAACCTGTTCTTCGAGCCGTCCACCCGGACGCGGATCTCGTTCGAGTTCGCCGAGAAGCGGATGTCGGCCGACACCGTGAACGTCGCGGCGGCGGGTTCGAGCGTGTCGAAGGGCGAGACGCTCGTGGACACCGCGCGGAACCTCGAGGCGATGAAGATCGACATGGTCGTCATCCGGCACGCGTCGTCGGGCGCCGCCCAGTTCCTGGCCGAGCGGATCGAGTCGAACGTCATCAACGCGGGTGACGGGACCCACGAGCACCCCACGCAGGGCCTCCTCGACATCCTCACCCTGCGGGACCGGTGGGGTTCTGTCGCGGGCAGGCGCGTGTGCATCTGCGGCGACGTGCTGCATTCCCGCGTGGCGCGATCGAACATCTGGGGCCTCACCAAGCTTGGCGCCGAGGTGGCCGTGTGCGGCCCGCGGTCGCTGCTGCCGAGCGCCATCGGCGAGCTCGGCGTCACGGTGTTCGACCGCATCGAAGCGGCCATCGAATGGGCCGACGCCCTGAACATCCTGCGCTTACAGCTCGAGCGGATGCACGGCGGCTACATCCCGTCGCTGCGCGAGTACAACCGGGTGTTCGGCGTCACCCGCGAGCGGCTCGAACGCGCCCCGCGCGACATCGTCATCATGCACCCCGGACCCATGAATCGCGGCGTGGAAATCGACTCCGACGTGGCCGACGGCCCCCACAGCGTCATCCTCGACCAGGTCACGAACGGCGTCGCCGTGCGCATGGCCGTGCTGTACCTCCTGGCCGGGAACGCCCCGGGGCTCGCCGAGGCGGCCAAGGGGTCCGCGTGACGGTGCGCGACGTGGTGCTCGCGGGCGGACGCCTGCTCGACCCATCGTCGGGGCTCGACGCCACGGGCGACCTCCTGCTGCGCGACGGCAAGGTGGAGAGCGTCGGCGGCCGCATCGGACGTCCCGACGGCGCCGAGGTGATGGATTGCGCGGGCCTCGTGGTCGCGCCGGGGTTCATCGACGTCCACTGCCATCTCCGCGAACCCGGCCGCGAGGACGTGGAGACCGTCGCCACCGGGGCCCGCGCCGCCGCGGCCGGCGGCTTCACCGCCGTGTGCGCGATGCCGAACACCGACCCCGTCACGGACAACCAGGCTGCCATCGGCTTCGTGCTCAAGCAGGGCCGGGCCGCGGGCGCCGCGCGCGTCCATCCCATCGGCGCCATCTCCATCGGCCAGAAGGGTGAGCGCCTCGCCGAGTTCGGGGAGATGGTCGGCGCCGGGGCCGTGGCCGTGAGCGACGACGGCAAGCCGGTGGTCAGTTCGCAGCTCATGCGCACGGCGCTCGAATACGCTCGCGCGTTCGACATCCCGGTCGCCGACCATTGCGAGGATCCCACGCTCGCCGCCGGCGGCGCGATGAACGAGGGGGTGGTGTCGGCGCGGCTCGGCCTCCGCGGCATCCCGAGCGAGGCCGAGGAGATCATGGCCATCCGCGACATCCTGCTCGCGCGACGCACTGGCGGCCACGTGCACCTCTGCCACATGAGCACGAAGGGGTCGGTCGAACTCATCCGCTGGGGCAAGGAGCGCGGCATCCGCGTCACGGCCGAGGCCTGCCCGCACCACCTGTCGCTCACGGAAGACGCGGTCGAAGGCTACAACACG
>JAYEKC010000487.1:0-1903 GCA_034716715.1 Gemmatimonadota bacterium
AGCCCTTCACCCTCGTCACCGTGATGCCCTTCACGCCGGCCGCGATGAGATGTTGTTCCACCGTCTCGATCAATGCCGAGCGCACGATTGCCGTAATCTTTCGCAGTCTCATGGCCTTCTCCGCCCGTTGGTCGAATACCGTGCCGATGAATGTCCGCGGCAACGCTGAGGGACGCCTGAGCGGACTCTGAGGCGATCGCGGACGCACGCATCTCCGGATTCCCGCCTTGGGCGCGCGGCGTTCATCGCGGCTTCAGCGGGCGTTCAGGAGCGCTCGAGATCTTGAACGCACCGGGCGTGTTCGGTTGAACCTTGCCAGACCCGGCTGCTTCCCCACCCTTTGCAAGGCGTCCCCGAACCCGTCCTCGAGTTCGCTTCCCTGACGAATGGAACGCACCTGGCTCCCGATACTGCTGCTGTTCGGATTCGTCGTCGCCAATGCGGTGATGATGATCGGCATGTCGCACTTCATGACGCGGCCGCGCCCGACGCCGGAAAAGCAGACGCCCTACGAGAGCGGCGTTGCGCCACTCGGCGATGCGCGCGCGCGATTCAGCGTCAAGTTCTACATGGTCGCGATGCTGTTCATCGTATTCGACATCGAGACCGTCTTCATGATCCCCTGGGCGGCATACTATAGACAGCTCAGCTGCGCCGTGCCGCTCGTCGCCGGCGCTTGTCCACCCGGGCAGGTCTCATTCTTCGGGCTCGGCGAGATGATCTTCTTCATCGTCGTGCTCCTGGTCGGATTCGTCTACGTGTGGAAGAAGGGAGCGTTGCAATGGGACTGAGAAGTACACGCGTACCCTTGAGCAGCCGGGACGTGCGAAACGCAGCGTCGCGGTCGTATCGGTCGACAAACGTCGTCGTTAAGGCGAACTCAGCCGACGTTCAGCCGCGATTCAGCGACGCAAGCGATCGTGCTTCCCGAGGGTTTCGCGCCGGGTAGATCCCGCATCGACCCGGCAGCCACGGCTCGCCGACCTGAGGGAACCAGACTGATGACGAAAGATCCCGTGTGTGGAATGAAGCTCAACGAAAAGGACGCGGCAGCGACCGCATCACATGACGGCAGGACGTACTACTTCTGCAGCCACGGGTGTCACGCGGCGTTCCTCGCCGACCCTGCGCAGTACGCGCCCAAGTCGTAACGCCGCCCGTGGTGTTCAGTCGCATTATCGTCCCAGTCGACGGCTCCGCCGAGTCGGAGTGCGCGCTGCCGGTCGCGGCCGCGCTCGCCCGAGACTGGAGCGTCGCGGTGGAACTCGTCCGGGTGTGCACGCCGCTACCGAGGTACGGTAACGCACCCGTGATCGACTCGGTGTTCGATGCCGACATGGCGAGGGCAATCGCTGCGGCGCTCCAGGACACGGCCCGCCGGTTTGCGGCGGAGCACGACATCGCCGCGACGGCACATCAGCTCACGGGGCCCGTCGCCGCTGCCCTGACGGCGCACGTGGACGCGCGTCGCGACGCGCTGGTGGTCATATCCTCCCACGGGCGCGGTGGCGTGAGCCGGGCGTGGCTGGGAAGCGTCGCGGACGCGCTGATCCGGCGGAGCGGGTCGCCCGTGCTCGTGGTGCCCCGTAACGCCGCTGGCGGAACAGGTGCGCGACCGGCATCGCGGTTTCGGCGTATCCTCGTGCCACTCGACGGTTCAAAGTTTTCGATGCAGGTGCTTGAGGTCGCGGGTGCGTTCGCATCCGCGACCGGCACCGAAGTCCACCTCGTTCGCGTTCTGGAGCCGCTGCCGACGATGGAGCCGTTTCCCGACCTTGCGGCTGTCATCGAACGCAGGCGCGCGGCGGTGGCGGTGGCAGAACAGCATCAACGCGCCAAGGCCGACCTCGAACGCGTGGGGCGGTCCCTTGGACGCCCGGCTGGTACGGTCCGCACCCACGTC
>JAYEKC010000488.1:0-1899 GCA_034716715.1 Gemmatimonadota bacterium
GTCGCGCACCCACATGTGGTGGGCGAGCGCCTCGGGACTCGACGCCGGCATCGGCACGCCGAACTCGCGGCCCAGCTCCAGCAGCGTGCTGGCGCGGACGGACCCGTCGAGGTGGCAGTGCAGCTCGGCCTTTGGAAGGCGGCGGAGCTGTTCCCGCGTGAGCGCGCTCATGCCGGGGGCGCGTCTCCTCCGGCGTCCGCACGGCGCGCCCGGGCCGATACCACGCGCAGCACCGCGCCGCCGCTGACCGGGCCGCCCGCCGGCACCACCAGGCCGCGACTGTCGGCAATCGCCCGCTCGCCGGCCGCGACGGCCTCGGCGAGCGCGGGGTCGGCCGCGCGCACGGCGTCGAGCAGCGTCGCGCCGCGCGGCACGTCAACGGCCGCGCCATCCACGAACACGCGCAACGTCGCGGGCTCCGTCACGGCGATTGCACCTCACGGATGCGCACCGTGGGGTCGGCGCGGACCGCACCGCCCGGCATAGCCCGGACGTACTCCAGGAGGGCGTCGAGGTCGACGATCCCGGTGGCCTCGGTACGCGCGTCGACGTTCGGGATGGCATAGCCGTCGCCCCCCGTGGCCATGAAGTCGCTCATCGCCAGGGTATACCGCGCCGACGGATCCACCGGTTTGCCCCCGACCGTGAGCTCAACGATGCGCGATCCTGCTGGGCGCGCCGGGTCGTACGTGACGATGGCCCCGCTCACGTGCGTGGTCACGGCGCGCGCCACCACGCGCTCGAAGTAGGCGCGCAGTTCCGCACCCGTGACCGGGATGCGGACGAGTTGGTTGCCGAACGGTTGGATCTCGAACAGCGCGCCGTAGGTCGCCTCGCCCGCGTTCAGGTTCGCCCGGATGCCGCCGTTGTTCATGACGGCAACGTCGGCGTGCGTCGCGGCGCGCTGGGCGTCGGCGATGAGGTTGCCCAGCGGGTACTGCGGCCCACCCCGACGGAGCGTTTCGGGTACCTTCGCGATCGGGCGCGACACGAGGGCCTGGACGGGTGCCGTCGCGGCAGCGACGAGCGCGGCGATCGCGGGGGCCGGCGGGAGGGTGTCGGTGCCCACGAACACTTCCTTCGGATCGAGGGCGCGTCGCGCCGCACGGTCGACAGGCACGTCCACGTACGCCACCGACCGGCCGCTCGACCGCGCGCGGACGAGGGGAATCCCGTCGATCACGGCCGTGAACTCCGTGTGCGTGTGGCCGCCGACGATCGCGTCCACGTTCCCCGCCGCGGCGCGCGCGAGCTCGGCCATGTCGCCGCTGCACGTATCGGCGTTGCAGGACGCGCCGGCGTGGGCGATGACGATCACGGCGTCGGCACCGCGCGCCCGCAGCGCCTTCGCCCTCGCGTTCACGATGGGCGCGGGCTGGAGGAAACGGAGGTCGGCCACGTTCCGCGGCATCGTGAGCGTGGGCGTGTTCACGTTGGCGAGTCCGATGATGCCGACCTTGAGGCCGCCGCGTTCGACGATCGTGTCGGCGCGGATCCAGGGCACCGGCCGCCCGTCGGCGTAGGTCACGTTCGCCGCGAGCATGCCGTACTTCGCGTCGCGCATGCGCGCGCGGAGGGTGTCCTGGCCCCAGTCGAAGTCGTGGTTGCCGACGGCCGCCGCGGCGTAGCCGAGCGCGTTGTACAGCGCGACCACCGGGCGACCGAAGGCGAGGTTCGACGCCGGCGTGCCCTGGAACTCGTCGCCGCCATCCACGAGCACCGACGCGCACGTGCCCCGGCAGTCGGCCTCGATGCGCTGGATCGCCGTGGCGAACTGCGCCGCGCCGCCGCGTAGCCCGGCGTTGCCGTCGGGCCGGGCCTCGAGCGCGCCGTGGAAGTCGTTGGTGGAGATGACGCGGAGGGTCGTCGCGCGGGTGCCCGCGGCCGTCGCCGCCGCGC
>JAYEKC010000489.1:0-1899 GCA_034716715.1 Gemmatimonadota bacterium
GACTCGCTGATGATGTTCGGCATCGGCACGTCGTGGTCGCGGCACATCTCGGCCAGCGTGTAGACGATGTCGTTGGCGTACTCCTGCAGCGAGTAGTTCACGCTCGCCTGCGCCGTGGACTGCGAGCCGTCGTAGTCCACGCCGAGGCCGCCGCCCACGTCCACGTGCGTGATGTCGAGCCCGAGGGCGCGCAGCTCGACGTAGTACCGCGCCAGCTCCTGCAGGCCGCGCTTGATGAAGCGGATGTCCGTGATCTGCGACCCGAGGTGGCAGTGGATCAGCTTGACGATGCCGAGGCGGCCCGCGGCGTGCAGCTTGTCCACCACCTGCATGAGCTGCGAGGGGCCGAGCCCGAACTTCGACTTCTCCCCGCCCGACTGGGCCCAGCGCCCGCTGCCCTCGGTGGTGAGCTTGATGCGGACGCCGATGGTCGGCGTCACGTTCATCTGGTCGGCCACCTGCAGGAGCACGTCGAGCTCGCTCACCTGCTCGATGACGATGAAGACCTTGTGGCCAAGCCGCTGCCCCATCAGGGCGAGGCGCATGAACTCCTCGTCCTTGTAGCCGTTGCAGACGATGAGGTGGTCGGTGGTCTCGCGCAGGGCGAGCACCGCCTGCAGCTCGGGCTTCGAGCCGCACTCCAGCCCGACGCCGGTCTTCCGGCCGAACTCGACGATCTCCTCCACCACGTGACGCTGCTGGTTCACCTTGATCGGGTACACGGTGGTGTAGGTACCGCCATAGCCGAACTCCTCGATGGCCGCGCGGAACTTCTCGTCCAGCAGCTCGATGCGGCTGCGGAGGATGTCGGAGAAGCGCAGCAGCACGGGCAGGGCGACGCCCTGCGCCTCGAGGTCGCGCGCCAGGTCGTACAGGTCGAGCGTGCGGTCGGGCTGCGCGCGGTCGGGCCGCACGATGACGTGGCCGGCGTCGTTGACGTCGAAGTAGCCGTCGCCCCAGTTGTCTACGCCGTACAGCGCCTTGGCGGCGGCGATGCTCCAGCCGTCGGCGCGCGCGGGCGCGGCGGCGCCACCGTTGGCGCCGTTCGGCGGCGCGGTGCCGGCGGACGCGCCCGGGGCGACGCCAGTGCCGCCCGCGGGGGCGGCGCTGGGCGCGGGCGGGGCGGACGACGATGACTTCGCGGACTCGGGCGCCAGGCCGTCGGGCGGATGCGGTGCGCTCATCGGGTTGAATTGTATGGACGCCGCGGCACGCGCGGTATCTCCGTGACCGAAATTTTGTGCGAGGTGTCCCGCGCCCCCCGGGCCGCCGGAGCGCGACCGTCGCCGTCATCGTCGCACAAATCCGGCGTTAGTATTCGGTGGCATCGTTGCAAGGCGTCGGGCCGCCGGCCCGGGCGCCGATCTCCCGCCCGCGATCCCATGAAGCGACTCGCCTTCTATTTCCTGCGCGGCCTCCTGATCACGCTGCCCGCCGTGTTCACCGGCTGGCTCATGTACGAGGCCTTCCGGCGGATCGACAGCTGGCTGGGCATCGACATCCCGGGCGTCGGGTTCCTCATCACGATCGTCCTCATCACGCTGCTCGGCTTCCTCGGCTCCAACCTCGTGACGCGCGGCCTGCTGGCCGCCGTCGAGGACGCGATCGAGCGCCTGCCGTTCGTGCGCCTCGTCTACAACTCCACCAAGGACCTGCTGGGAGCGTTCGTGGGGGAAAAGAAGCGGTTCGACAAGCCGGTCGTCGTGCAGATGTCACCCGACGGCGCGGTGCGGGCGCTCGGGTTCATCACCCAGGAGACGCTCGGTCGGCTCGGGCTGGACGACACCATCGTCGTGTACCTGCCGTTCTCGTATTCGCTCGCGGGCTGGACGTGCCTGGTGCCGTCCAGCCGCGTGCGGCGCCTCGAGACGTCCAGCGCCGACTTCATGGCGTTCGTGG
>JAYEKC010000490.1:0-9704 GCA_034716715.1 Gemmatimonadota bacterium
CTTACCCCTCACCCGCGCCCCTCACCCCTCCAACTATTCTTCCGCCTCGTCCTTCTTCGTCTTCTCGTAGGCCGCGATCACCTTCGCGGCGTGCTCCTGCGGCATCTGTTCGTACCCATGGAAATGGTGCACGAACGTGCCGCGCCCGTGCGTGAGGCTCGACAGCCGGGTGCCGTAGAGGTGCAGGTCGGCCTGCGGCACGATCGCCTTCACCACCGTCCCCGCGCCGTTGCCTGAGGGCTCCGACCCCAGCAGCTTGCCACGCCGGCTGCTCAGGTCGCCCATCACGTCGCCGAGGTAGTCGTCGGGCGTCGTGACCTCGACCATGTCGAGCGGCTCGAGCAGCACCGGCTTGCACTTCGGGGCGACCGTCTTGAAGGCCAGGATGCCGGCCATGCGGAAACTGGCCTCGTTGGAATCCACCGAGTGGTAGCTGCCGTCATAGCACTCGGCGGCGAAATCCACGACGGGATAGCCCGCCACGACGCCGCGGGTGGACGCCTCCTGGATGCCCTTGTCCACCGCCGGGATGTACTGGCGCGGGATCACGCCGCCCGAGATCGAGTCGATGAACGCGTATCCGCTCCCGCGCCTGGCCGGCTTGAGGCGCACCCAGCAATCGCCGAACTGCCCGCGGCCGCCGCTCTGCTTCTTGTGGCGCCCCTGGCCATCGCCGGGGCCCGTCAGCGTCTCGCGATACGGGATCCGCGGCGCCGACAGGTCGGCCTTCACGCCCCACTGCCGCGCGAGCCGCGCCATCGTCACCTCGATGTGCCGCTCGCCCATCCCGCCGACGATCGTCTCGTGGGTCTCGGCGTTGTAGTGCGTCTGGAACGTCGGGTCCTCGTCGTGCAGGCGGTGCAGCCCCTGCTGGAGCTTCTCCTCGTCGTTGCGCGACGCCGCCTTCACCGCGAAGGTGACCAGCGACTCGGGGAACTCGATCTGCTGCAGCCGCACCGGGTGCGCCCGGGTCGAGAGCGTGTCGTTCGTGTGCGTGTTGTGCAGCTTGGCCACGCACCCGATGTCGCCCGGGTGCAGCACCGGCACCTCGATGCGCTCCTTGCCCTGCGGCACGGCCAGGTGGTTCAGCTTCTCCGCCCCGTCGCGCGTCGCGTTGTAGACCTCCGCCCCGCTGGTCACCATGCCGCTGAACGTGCGGAAGAAGGTCACGTCCCCCACGTGCGGCTCGGCCGTCGTCTTGAACACGAGCGCGGTGAAGGTCGCCGTGTCCTCGGGATGGATCTCCACGATCTTGTGACCCTCCGCGCCCTTGAACGCGTGGAGCTCCTCCATCTCGTACGCGCTCGGCATCAGCGTGACGAGGAAGTCGAGCACCGTCTTGATGCCGATCGCGAGTGGCGACGCGCAGCAGAGCACCGGGAAGAGCTCGGCGCGCTTCATCGCCTCCTTGAGCGCCGCCATCTCGTCGTCGCCCGGCAGCTCCTCGCCGCCGAAGAACCGCTCCAGGAGCGCGTCGTCCGTTGCGGCCACCGCCTCGACCATCTCCTGGTGGTATTGCGCGAACCGGTCCCGGTCCGCCGCCGGGATCTCGATCTCCTCGTACTCGCCCGGCTTGCCGCCCTTCTTCGGCTGGTACGCCTTCTTCGAGAAGAGGTTGATCACGCCGGTGCACTCCGCGCCCGACCCGATCGGAATCTCCACCGGCACGACCTTCGCCGTGAGCCGCTCCTTTATGGATGTGTAGGCCGCGTCGAAGTTGGCGTGCTCCTTGTCCATCATCGAGACCACGAAGAGCACGGGATCCTTCCGGTGCACGGCTTCGCGGAACATCCGCTCCGTTCCGGCCTCGACGCCCGTCGCCGCGCCCACCACGACGAGCGCGCCGTCGGCCGCGGTCAGCCCGGCGATGGCGTCGCCGTGGAAGTCGGAAAATCCGGGCGTGTCGATCAGGTTCACCTTCACGTCACGCCATTCGGCGAACGCGCAGCCAAGCGAAATGGAGTACTTGCGCTCGATCTCCTCCGGGCTGGTGTCGGTCAGGGTGTTGCCATCCTTGATGGACCCGTGCCGTTTCGAGCTTCCAGACACGAAGGCGAGCGTGTCGACCAGTGTGGTCTTTCCGCTCGCCCCGTGTCCCACGACGGCTACGTTCCGGATGGCATCGCTCGCGTACTCCCGCATTCGGGCACCCTCCTCCACTTGGGACCCTGACCTTGCTTCCCGGGGCCGCCGCCGTCAAGAGTGATTTCGCCGCCGGGTTGTGTGCGTTGCCTCACATGCCGCCGGTGCCGCGGGCCGGCCGCCGCCGAGACCGGGGGGAGGGGGCATTAACGCACGGCAAAGGCGCGCGTCAGCATTGTCAGCACCCCGAGACCACCATGCGCCGACTCTCCCGCTTCGCCGTCCTCGCCCTCGCCGCCGCGTGGGCACCCGCCTGCGCGCCCGCGCGCGCCCCCGGTCCGGTCACCCCGCAGTCCGCGGCCGGGCCGCCGGTACCCGCCGCCGACCTCAACCGCGAGCAGACCGCCGACCAGCAGGTCAGCCACGTGCTCAACCGCCTCGCCTTCGGGCCGCGGCCGGGCGACGCGGCGCAGGTCCGCGCGATGGG
The DNA here is from genome assembly GCA_034716715.1 of Gemmatimonadota bacterium. Classification (GTDB taxonomy): domain Bacteria; phylum Gemmatimonadota; class Gemmatimonadetes; order Gemmatimonadales; family Gemmatimonadaceae; genus Fen-1231. The sequence goes on from JAYEKC010000490.1 coordinate 2,570, forward strand.
CGTGGACCGCTGGATCGACGAGCAGCTCCACCCCGAGCGCATCGACGACTCGCGCCTCGACCAGTTCGCGCGGTCGTCGTACCAGCTCATCGCCGAGCGCCCGGCGGACCTCGAAAAGCGGTACCCGCCGCCGGGCCAGATCCTGAACCAGGCGGCCGCGCGTGGCCTGGGCAATGCGGCCGCCGCCGGCGCTCGGCGGGAGGGACTCAGCCCCGACGACAGCGCGCGCCTCCGCGACTCGCAGCAGGCGCTGCGCCAGCTCACGGGCGAGGTCCAGTCGTCGCGCGTGTCGCGCGCGGCGTACAGCGAGCGCCAGCTGCAGGAAGTGATGACCGACTTCTGGCTCAACCACTTCAGCGTGTACGACGCCAAGGGTCCGCGCGAGCGGTACCTCCTCGCCGAGTACGCCGACCGCGTGATCCGGCCGAACGCCTTCGGCAAGTTCCGCACGCTCCTCGGCGCGGTGGCGAAAAGCGAGGCGATGCTGTTCTACCTCGACAACTGGGAGAGCCAGGCCGACAGCACGCGGCCGCGCCTCGCCCAGCTGCCGGGCCGCGGGGGCCGCGCCGGCGGGCTCGGTGGCCGGGCCGGCCGTGGCGGACTGGGCCGCGGGCTCCCATCCATCATGCCGCCACAGCAGCAACTCCCGCCGCAGATCCGTCGCGGCGGACTCAACGAGAACTACGGGCGCGAGCTGCTCGAGCTCCACACGCTGGGCGTGGACGGCGGCTACACCCAGGCCGACGTGATCGACGCCGCGCGCGCGCTCACCGGCTGGACGTTCAAGGGCGCGCAGCAGGGCGGCGGGTTCCAGTTCGTGCCGTTCATGCACGACGCCGGCGAGAAGCACGTCCTCGGCCACACGCTCAAGGCCGGCCGCGGCATCGAGGACGGCGAGGACCTGCTCGACATCGTCGCGCGGCATCCGTCCACGGCGAAGTTCATCGCGTTCAAGCTCGCGCGCCGGTTCGTGAGCGACACGCCACCCGGCGCCCTCGTGGACCGCGCGGCCGCGACGTTCACCCGCACCGACGGCGACATTCGCGAAGTGGTGCGGACGATCGTCACGAGCCCCGAGTTCTTCTCGCGCGCCGCCTACCGCAGCAAGGTCAAGTCGCCGTTCGAGGTGGTGGTGAGCGCCGCGCGTGCGCTCGGCGGCCAGCCCGACGCCACGCCGCGCACCGCCGCAACGATCGGCCAGCTCGGCCAGCCCATCTTCGGCCACCAGGCGCCCAACGGCTGGCCCGAGACCGGCGACCAGTGGATGAACACCGGCGCCATCCTCAACCGCATCAACTTCGGCATGATGGTGGCCGCCGGCCGGCTGCCGGGCGTGAGCCCGTTCGGCATCGCCGGCGGCGACTCGCTGCGCGGCGCGCCGCTCGACCAGCAGGTGGACGGCGCCGTGCGCGCGCTGCTCGGCGGCGACGTGTCGCCCGAGACCCGGGCCGTGCTCGTGAGCGGTGAGAACCCGCTCGCGAAGGCGTCGGGTTCCGACGCGCCGACGGGCGGGCGCGCCGACCCGATGGGCGCCCCTCCGGCGGGACGCGGCGGGCGCGCCGGTGGCGCGGGCGGGCGCGGTGCGCCACCCGACCCAACGATGGGCCCTCCCGACCCGGCAATGATGCCGCCGGGCGGCGGTGGCCGCGGCTTCGGCCAGTTGCCGCAGCTTCGTGGCCTGCCGCTGGTGGTGGGACTCGCCCTGGGCAGCCCCGAGTTCCAGCGCCGATAGCCATCCGACAAACTCCCAACTCCCAACCGTGAATCGTCGTATGCAACGCCGCTACTTCGTGAAATCGGGCGCGATCGCACTCGCGACGATGGGCCTCAGCCCGTCGTTCCTGCGCCGGCTGTCCTTCGGGATGGAGCTGCCGAAGGCGGAAAAGGGCAAGGTGCTCATCTGCCTGTTCCAGCGCGGCGCCGCCGACGCGCTCAATGTCGTCGTGCCGTTCGGCGAGGCCGCGTACTACCAGCTCCGCCCGAACATCGCCATCCCGGCGCCCAATCGTGGCGCGCTCTCGGCCCTCGACCTCGACGGGTTCTTCGGCCTGCACCCGTCGCTCGCCCCGCTCAAGCCGCTCTGGGACCAGGGAATCCTCGCGCCGATCCACGCCGTGGGCAGCCCGAGCAGCACGCGGTCGCACTTTGACGCGCAGGACTACATGGAAAGCGGCACGCCCGACGTGAAAGGCACCACCGACGGCTGGCTCAACCGGTACCTCGCCGCGTCGGGCACGTGCGAGCAGTGCAAGGTGAGCCCCTTCCGCGCCGTGTCGATGACCCCGCAGACGCCGCGCGTGCTGCAGGGTGGCGCACCAACCGTGGCGATGGATTCGCTCGACCAGTTCGCCGTGCGCACCGGCGGCGACGCCGCCGCGCGGCTCGAGGCGCTGTACCGCACCGGGTCGGCCGACATCGTGGAAGGCGCCGGCAACGAGATGTTCGAGGCCGTGAAGATGCTGCGGGCCGCGAACCCGCAGCAGTACCAGCCCGACCACGGCGCCGAGTACCCGCGGTCGCAGTTCGGGCAGCGGCTGCGGCAGATCGCGCAGCTCATCAAGAGCAACGTCGGGCTCGAGATCGCCTTCGCCGACGTCGGCGGCTGGGACACGCACGTCAACCAGGGTGGCGTGCAGGGGCAGCTGGCCGGACGCCTCGACGACTTCGCGAAGTCCATCGCGGCGCTCACCACCGACCTCGGCGACCGGATGGAGGATGTGGTGGTGCTGACGATGTCGGAGTTCGGCCGGATGGCGCGGCAGAACGGGAACGGCGGCACCGACCACGGACACGCCGGCGCGATGTTCGTGATTGGCGGCCCCGTGAAGGGAAAGAAGGTGTTCGGCCGGTGGCCCGGGCTCGCGCGCGAGCAGTTGTACGAGGGGCGCGACCTGGCGCTCACGACCGACTTTCGCGCCGTGTTCAGCGAGGTCGCAGGCGGCCACCTCGGTGCGGCGCGGCTCGACGCCCTGTTCCCCGGCTACACGCCGGGCGCGCGGCTCGGCCTCCTCGGCTGACGGTTGCCGCGACCCGCTTCATTAACCTGTGCACCAGCGCGGGCCAGTAGCTTATTGGGCGCACATGCGCCCAATAATCCTCGTTGCCGCCGCCTGCCTTTGCGCAGCCGCGCCGTTCGCCCCCGCGCAGGTTCCCGTTCGTCCGCCCAACGAAAACGGGCGCATCCCCATCCTCGAGTACCATCTCGTGGGCGACAGGGAGTCGCGGTGGAGCCGCAGCCGCGAGCGGTTCCGTCACGATCTCGAGTTGCTCTACCAGAGAGGGTACCGGCCCATCACGGTGGCCCAGCTCGTGGACGGCGACATCGACGTGCCCGCGGGGCTCTCGCCAGTAGTGTTCACGTTCGACGACGCGTCGCCGAGCCAGTTCCGCTATGTGGAGCGCGACGGGAAGCTCGAGGTGGACTCGACCAGCGCGGTGGGAATCTGGCTCGCGTTCAACCGGGCCCACCCCGACTGGAAGAACCGCGCCACGTTCTGCGTTCTCTCGGGGGCCGCAGCCGGCCACGCCTTCTTCGGCGAGAAGGGCATCGAGGGGCAGAAGACGGCGTGGCGATTCCCGAAGCTCCGGTTCCTCGTGGACCAGGGCTTCGAGCTCTGCGGGCACACGCTCTGGCACGCCAACCTCTCGCGCTACGACGACCGGATGGTGCAGGAGCAGATCGCCCGCGGGGTGCTCGCGATCGACTCGGCGGTGGCGGGCTATCGGGTGCGCACGTTCGCGCTGCCGCTGGGCGAGTGGCCCCGAAACCGGGCCCTGGCCACGGCCGGATCGTGGCGCGACCCCAGGACCGGGCGCGAAGTGGCGTACAAATTCGACGCGGTTCTCGAAGTATCCGGCCCGCCTGTGCCGAGTCCAGCCTCCGACAGATTTCGGCCGCAAGCGCTGACGAGGATTCAGGTTACGGGCAACGAACTCGAGAGGGTCCTCGACCAGCTGGACCGGGGAAACGATCGGTTCGTCTCACGTGGCGCAGGTCACGTCGGCCGGCGCGGATCCGGATCATATTGACCCGATGGGCTCGCGGCGCCGCCATACCGAATCCGGTCAGCAACGTTGCGGGAACGCCACAGGGTCGTAAACTTGCGGCGACCCGAACCAACCCATGAGCCGATGACGAAACGGAACGTGACCAATCCGCAGCGCCTGAAGCACCTGCCGTTCTTTGAGGTTCTCGCCCAGTCCCCTGAGGGATCGGACGAGGCCAGGCTGGCGACGGCCGGGCTGCTGACGCTGCGCATGGTGGACCACTGGGTACTCGCCGGCGCCCCGATCGTGGAGCCGGAATCCGTGAGCGTGCGTTCGGTGCGCAGCGCCCTGATGGCGCTGCCCGCGCAGGAACCGGTGCGCGAGGCACTGCTGATGGTGGTGAACACGATGCAGATGCTGCGGACGGTGGACCTGGTGCCGGTGCTGCCCCGGGTGTACGCGTACGGCCAGCTGCTTGAGCGGCACCACGGCGCGATGGCGCTGGCGGCGGACGTGTATGAGACGGTGATCCGACTGGCGGACGTGGAGTTCGACTCGGAGCTCGTCCTGGACAGCTTCACCCGGCTGGGATTCTGCTAGCGGAAGGTCGGCGCACTCGACGAAGCCGAAGACACTTCGCGCACCCTCATAAAGCTCGCCGGTCGCCGGAAGGACGTCGTCCACGCGATCTGGGGCAAGATGGGCCTCGCGCAGGTGGCGATGTTGCGCGGCGACCTCGCCACGGCAGATTCGCAGTTCGAGGCGATCGCAGAGGAGGCCCAGCGGCACGACCTCACGCCGCAGCTGGCGGCCGCGTTGCACAACCAGTCCGTGGTCGCGTCGTACGCGCAGGATCCGTGGCGGGCGTCGGTGCTCGCCCATCGAGCCCTCGGCCTCACCACCGACCTGGTTGAACGCGACCGCGTGCTCGGCGACCTCGGCGCGTACCTAATTGCGTGTGGCGATTACGCGGCGGCCCTGGACGCCTTCCGGATACTCCAGCTCACTGCCTCCGGAGAGGAACTCCGCCTCGGCGCCTTGGGCAACATTGCCGTGATTGCGGCAAGAATCGGAGACCGACAGGCGTTCGACGCGGCGACACGTGATCTCGACATCGCGCGATTCCCCGCCGACGCGCAGCTTGCGCTGATGGTGGAGTTTGCCGCAGGCTACCGGCGATTTGACGAGTCCACGACTGCCGATCGATGGCTGGAGAACGCCAGGCTTACGGCCATCAGGTTTGGCCTGTCGGAGCAGCTCGCCGACGAGTCCCGGGCCCAGCCGGTCGTCGTTCCGAATGGCAAGCCGGCGCCGGACGAAACGTCCGGCGCCGTTATCGAAATCGCTTCAAGCTTGCGGCAGCTGGCCGCCAGCCTGGTAGGCTAGCGGCCAGCGTACGAAATGCTCAGTTGGCGACGCAGCGGCTGCCGCTGCCGAAGGTGATCGGATCGGTGCAGCCCTTGGGCGAAACCGGCGAGGAGCAGGCGGCAGCAAGCAGGGAGGCGCCGACGATGATCGTGAGCTTCTGGCGGAGCGACATGGCGGGTTGACCTCTTGTGGTGGTTGTGGTGCGGCAGGATTGAAGCTAGACTCAAGTCCCTTTCCCTCAACCACCTTTTCGTGCCAAAAAACGGTGGTTTTAGGCCAAAAAACGTATCATTTCATTGCACTTCTTCGCTAACCAGAATATCGAGCATGCACGTCGCGGCTTGCGTCCAACCCCCGAAGCTGGCGCGCCTCAGAGGCGCCGCCGGGGACGACCATGCCGTGCACGCCGCCATGGACTGGGCCCATGCCGACTCCATCATCCGGCGTCAGCCCGTGGACGTCCTCGTGGTGGACCCCCAGTTCGGCGAATCGGCGGCCCCCCGCACCGACCGGATACGCGCCGTCCGCCAGCGCTACGGCGCCCTGCCGATGGTTGTCTACTCGGCCCTCACGGCCCAGACGATGCGTTCCCTCGTGGAGCTGGGTACGGAGGGGCTCGGCCAGATCATCCTCTTCGGCCTCGACGATGACCCCCACCACCTGCGCCAGGTGCTGGAACTCCAGCCGGGCATCCTGCTGTCCGAACAGTTGCTCACGGCAATACGGCCCCGCCTGCGCCATACGCCGGCCCCGGTGGCCGGCGCGGTGGAACGCGCCGTGCGAAACCCGGCGCTGTTCCGGAACGTCGGCGACCTCACGGCGGGCTCGGGCGTCCCGCGACGCTCGTTCTACCGCCACCTGGAGCGGGCCGGGCTGGCCTCCCCGCGCGAGGTCCTGGCCGGGGCCCGGTCGCTGCGCGCCTACGCGCTCCTCCGGATTCCCGGATACTCCATGGAACTGGCGGCCACCCAGCTCCGTTTTCACGACGTGGACGCGATGACCGACGCAATGAAGACCGTGGTGGGCGTGACGCCGGGCCGGGCACGCAGCCGGATGGCCCCCGAGGAGTTCGTGGGCATGCTGGCCGGGCGGTTGATGCCGAGCGCTGTCGACGAGCGCCACGGCGCGCCCACGCCGGCCCCCGCGCCCCCGGGCGCAGACTGGGACGTTCCATGATCGCCGACGAGCCAGACGCCTTCCGGTCCGTGACGCCGGGGAGATCGCCGTCCCCGGTTGGGGCCGCGGGCCGGGTCATGACGCCCCCGGGCGACGCGCCGAAGGTCCTCGTGATCGAGGACGACGACGCCGTGCGCACCGTGCTCGGGCGCACGCTCACGCACGCCGGCTTCGCCCCGGTGCTCGCGCGCAGCGCGGCGGAGGCCGAGCAGGTGCTGTCGAACGATGTCGCCGCGATGGTGCTCGACTTCCGCATTCCCGGCAGCCGCGGCGACCTTTTCTTCTACTATGCCTCGTCGCGCTTCCCGTTCCTGCGCCGTCGCACGGTGTTCCTGACGGCCGACACGAGCGTGGAAGTGGAGCAGATGGTGGCGCACACGGGATGCCCGCTCCGCCACAAGCCGTTCGTCAACGCGTCGCTGATGGAGTTCCTGCACTCCATGGTGGAGACGCCGGGACCGGCGTCGGGCCGCTAGGTGTGCTTAGTGAGGACGTTGTTCACAGGGCAGCCGCGAGATGAAGCAGGGGTGGTAGGTAGTTGATCGCCGAGTGGCCGCGTGCCTCATTGTAGTGGGTGAGGTAACGAGCCAGCCACTCGGTGCGG
>JAYEKC010000491.1:0-1898 GCA_034716715.1 Gemmatimonadota bacterium
CGTGGCGGTGGCGGCGCTGTTCCTCGACGCGCCGGTGGGGTGGAGCCGTGCGCCGCGGCCATACGTTGCGCTGGACGCCTCGATGAGCTGGCTGGTGGCGGGAGATTCATCCCTGTGGGCGCGGGCGCGCGCCGCGGCCGACTCGGCGGGAAGCGACTCCACCCTCCTCGTGGGCGACAGCGTCCGGGCGGGCAGGATCCCCGATGCGCCCGGCGACGCCGCCAGCCGGATGGGGCCGCTGGTGGAACGCGCGCTCGGTGCGGGCCGGGCGGTGGTGCTGGTCACCGACGGCCGGGTCGAGGACCCGGAGCGCCTCGAAGAGCTCCCCGGGGGGTCGTCGATCGTCGCACTCGAAGGCGCCGCCAGGCGCGAGCTGGCGGTGGCGGCCCTGACGGTGCCGCCGGCCGCGGTCACGGGCGATACCATCGACGTCGTGGCGGTGCTGGCGGCCGGGAGCGGGGGCGCCCCGCCGTCGCGCGTGGAACTCGTGGTCGACGGCGCGGCCGTGTCGGCGCAGGCGGTGGACTCCATGGCGCCGTACGTGGAGCGCGAGGTTCGCTGGCGCATCGGGGTGGGGCCGAAGGCCGGTCCGCGCCTCGTCCGGGTCGCTGTCGCCGCGCCCGGTGACCCCATTGCGCGGAACGACACGCTCTCGGGCGTGCTCGACGTGGCCCCGGGGGCGTCGGCCGTCTTCGTGACGACGTCGCCGGATTTCGACACCCGGTACTCGCTCGACGTCCTGCGCGGCACGCTCGCCGTCCCGACGCGGGGGTATTTCCGCGTCGCGCCGGGCCAGTGGCGCGTGGACGGGTCGCTGGCCTCGGTGGCCGAGGCCGACATCCGTCGGAGCCTGGCCGAGGCACCGATCGTGATCATTCACGGCGATACCGCCGTGTTCGGACCGCCGCGTACCTACGTGCGGGGCGCCCTCGGGCTCATCGTGCCGCCGCCGGCGCGCGGCGACGAGTTCTACCCGGTTTCGGCGCCGGCGTCGCCGCTGCTCGCCACGTTCTCGACGCTGCCGTGGGATTCGCTCCCGCCCATCGAGGTGGGCGAAGCGCCGCGGTCCGAGGAGTGGACGGCCCTCACGGCGAGGCGCGGCCGCCGGCTCGACGAACGGAAGGTGGTGGTGGGCTGGAGCGAACCCCGGCGCACCGTCGTGGTGCCGGCGGCGGGGATGTGGCGCTGGCGGTTTCGCGGCGGGCGAAGCGCGGACACATACGTCTCGTTCTGGGGGTCGGTGTTCGACTGGCTCGCGGGCGCGACCGTTGACCTGCGCGGGCCGCGGCCCGCCGCCCCGTCGGTGCGCGCCGGCGAGGCAATTCGCTGGCGCCGCGGCGGGCTGGCCGACTCGGTGGCACTCGTGGTGCTGCGCCGCCGCGGTGGCGGCGGGCCCGGCCTGGCGGACTCCGTGACGCTCGACTTCTCGCATGGTGCCGCCGTCGCGGAATCGCGCCCGCTGCCCCGCGGTGTGTACGACACCCGCGTCGGCACGGCCGACGGGCTCCTGGTCGTCAACGAGTCCGCGGAATGGGTGCCCCGCCGCGCCACGGTTCGCGCCGGGCCCATTGGCTCCGGCGTGCCGGCCGGCCGGGCGCCCGGCGCGCGGACGGCGTGGTGGCTCTACGCCATCGCGCTCGCGGCGTTGTGCAGTGAATGGATCCTGCGGCGGAAGATCGGGCTGCGTTGATCGCCGTCCCGCGAGCCATCGTGTCGGGGCCGGCATGCCGCCGGCCCAATGAGGTCGAATGAACGCACCGGGCGGGTTCTGGGGCCGGCTCAAGCGTCTCGCGCTCACCGACGTCAAGGTGATTGCGCAGGGCGGCGTGGACGCGAGCGCCCTCGACCGGCTCGAGGAGTTGCTGCTCACAGCGGATTTCGGGCCCGCCGTCACGATG
>JAYEKC010000492.1:0-1889 GCA_034716715.1 Gemmatimonadota bacterium
TCACCGCGACGCCGGCGAGCGCGCACGACAAGGGGACGCTCAAGCTCGCGTCCCGTACGTTCGCGGCGGGCGATTCTCTGCCCGTCGCGGGAACCAGGTTCTCGCCGCGCGATGAGGTAACGCTGGCGCTCGTCGGCGCGAGTGGCCATCACGCGCTGGCCGACGTACCGACGGATTCCGCCGGCGGCTTCAAGCGCGTGGTCCTTGTGCCGGCGACGCTTGCCGCGGGCCGGTACCGCCTTATTGCGGAGGCCCTGGACGGCGACGAGGTTGCGTCACTCGACGTCATGGTGACGCCACCGATGGTCAGCGCGGGCGCGACCGCGGCAATGAATCACCCGATGCCCGGGATGGACCACGGCACGATGCAATCGTCAATGCCAACCGCCGCTCCCGTTGCCCTGGCCCGGGCTCGCAGCGCGCCGGTCACGATCACCGCCATCATCCTTGCCCTCGCCTGTATTGCCGCTGGAGCCGCACTCCTGCGGCCAGTTCGCCACCCCCGCCCGGAGTCCCAGTCATGAGTTCAACGTCACGCTTGCGCCGACTCGCCGCGGCGTTCGGCGTCGCGATCGTCATAGCCGCCGTGTCGGCGGCCGCGCTGGCCGCCCACGATTTCTGGCTCGTGCCGAACGCGCTCACGTTCGCCGCGGGATCTCCGTTGGAAGTGCTTGGCCAGTCCGGGACGAAGTTCCCGACGAGCAGCGGCCCCACCCAGCCAGCCCAGGTCGCCGAAGCTCGGGTGGTCGGTCGCACCAGCGACCAGAAGCTGGGCGACCTTTCCGTCGGCGGCCGCTCGCTGATGCTCCGCCACAAGCCGTCAGCCGCTGGCCAGTACGTGGTAGCCGTCGCGCTTGCTCCGCGCGATGCCCGCACGACGCCCGCGCGTCTGCAGCGGTATCTGGCGCTAGAAGGCGCCCCGGAACTTGCGGCGCGGTACGAACAGGAAGGACGATACCCCAGGGCCGACAGCATCACGCAGATGTCGGCGAAGTACGCGAAGACCATCGTCGAGGTCGGTAGCAACGGTCCTCGCGCCTTCGACCGCGCGGTGGGTCACGCTCTTGAGCTGGTTCCGCTCGACGACCCCGCGCGCGCCGCACCGGGAGGAACCGTGCGGGTACGCCTCCTCTTCCACGGCCAGCCCGTGGCACGCGTGCCACTCCGCGCCGGATGGGGTTCGCCATCGGCCGTGAACGCGGATCCCGCCTCCGTGCCGGCGGCCCCCCAGCCCGATCAGGTGATGGAAACCGGGCCTGACGGCGTCGCTGCGATCCACGTGCCCACGGCGGGATGGTGGAACGTGCGCACGTTGTACGCCGCCGGCATGCAGGGCATGCCCGAGCACTGGGAGGTGTATTTCGCCACCCTGGTCTTCGGCGTCACCGCACGCGGGACGGACAACAGTGGTGATGTCGGCGCTCCTGACGCAACAGACGGCCCAGCCGCCGCCGCGGAGGCACCGGCCCTTCCTGCTCCGGTGGCGCGTGGCCAAGGCGCATCCCAGGACTCCCTCGTGCTCGCCGTCGTCAAGCGGTTTCACGCTGCCCTTGCAGCAGGTGATAGCACGACGGCGCTAGGCCTGCTCTCAGAGGATGTCGTGATCATGGAAAGCGGCGGCGTCGAAACGAAGGAGCAGTATCGGAATGGACACCTCAACGGCGATATGGCATACGCCAGGGCCGTTCCCGCCGCTCGCCTGGTCGCATATGAGCACGTTCGTGGTGAAGCAGCCTGGGTAGCGTCAACGAGCGTAACACAAGGCGACTACAACGGCCGCGCGATCAACTCCGCTGGCGCAGAACTGATGGTGCTTTCACTCGAGGGCGGCCGGTGGAAGATTCGCGCGATTCACTGGTCATCCCGCGCGCGCCGCGCGGGTTGACCAG
>JAYEKC010000493.1:0-1880 GCA_034716715.1 Gemmatimonadota bacterium
GGCGCGGCGTCGCGCAGACCCGCGCCGCGCACCCCGGCACCGGCGCGTGGGTCGGAGCGCGGCGCCTGCCGCGCGCCGGGCCGCCGCGGCGTCAACTCGAGCTCGCGCGCGATGACGACCTTCTCCACGCCGGCCGCCTCGGCCGCGCGCGCCACGTACAGGTCGCGCGTGATCGGGTCGCTCGTGGCGCGGATCGTCGGCAGCAGCCGGTCGAGCGCGCGCCGCTTGCGCTGCAGGTCGCCGAACCAGCCACCGCGCTCGAGGAGCTGCACCTTCCGGTCGAACACGTCCAGCGACTGCTCGAGCAGCGCTTCAAGTGCCGCGCGGCCGCGTTTCGCGACGAACGTGTCGGGGTCGTCGCCCTCGGGCAGCGTCACCATCCGCACCGCCATGCCGCGCGCCAGCAGCACGTCGGCCGCGCGGAAGCTGGCCCGCTGGCCCGGCGGGTCGCTGTCGTACAGCAGGAACGCGGCCGGCGCGCTGCGCGCGAGCAGGTCGGCCTGTGCGTCCGTGAGCGCCGTTCCCATCGGGGCGATGACCTCCTCGAGCCCCGCGTCCACGAGCCGCACCACGTCGAAGTAGCCCTCCACGAGCACCACGCGCTCCGCGCGCCGCATCGCGTGCCGCGCCTGGTGGTAGTTGTAGAGCAGCCGCCCCTTGGAGAACACGGTGCTCTCGGGCGAGTTCAGGTACTTGGGCTCGCCCGGGCCAAGGAGCCGCCCGCCGAACCCCACCACATGGCCGGCGGTGTCCGTGATCGGGAACATCAGGCGGTCGCGGAAGCGCGGGCGGGGTTCCTCGGACTCCTCGCGCCGCGCGACGAGTCCCGCCTCGAGCAGCCGCTCGTCCGTGTAACCGAGGCCATTGAGGTATCCGCGCATCAGCCCGATTTCCGGCGGGGCGAACCCGAGCGCGAACTTGTCGGCCGTGGCGCGCGAGACGTTCCGCCGGGCGAGGTAGTCGCGCGCAGCCTTGCCCCCCGTCCCGTCCCAGAGCGACGCGGTGAACCACCCCGCGGCGGTGGCGTTGAGTTCCCACAGCGGCTCGCGCGGATCCGGGCCGTCGCGCCGGCGTTCCACCTCGCGCACCTCGATGCCCAACTTCGCACCCACGTACTTCACGGCCTCCACGAACGTCATCCCGAGCCGCTTCTGCACGAAGGTGAACACCGACCCCTTCTCGTGGCACACGAAGCAGTGGTACCCGCCCTTGGGCACCACGGAGAAGTTGGGGTTGGTGCCCTGGTGGAACGGACACGGTCCGCGGAACACCGACCCCACGCGCTTGAGCCGCACGTGCTCGCCGATGATCGCGACGATGTCGGCGGCGGCCTGCACCTGTTCCACGACGTCGTCGGGAATCATGCGAGCTCCGCCACCGTCACGCCCGCGCCGCCTTCGTTCCACGCGCCAAGCCGGTGGCTGCGCACGCGCGCGTCGCCCTGGAGCAGCTCGCCGACGCGGTCGCGCAGCGCGCCGGTCCCCTTGCCGTGAATGATGCGCAGCGTGGGGAGGTCGGCACGCACGGCGCTGTCGAGCGCGTGCAGCAGCGCCGCGTCCACCTCCGCGATGCGCATGCCACGCAGGTCCACCTCCGGCTTCGCGTCGATCTCGGGTGCCGCGCCACCCACCACCACGCGCTCGCGTGCCTCCGCCTTGCGCCGCGCGATGCGTGACACGCCCGCCCGTGGCACGGTGGTACGCACCGACCCGGCCACCACCACCACTTCCTTCCCGCGAATCTCCAGCACCTGGGCCGTCACGCCACCGAGCGACGCCACCACCACGTCGTCGCCCACGGCAAGTTCGGCCCCCGCGCGCCCCGCACCGCGCCGGCCCGCGCCCGCCACGACCGCCGGTCCGGGGTCGCCGCCCGCCACC
>JAYEKC010000494.1:0-1879 GCA_034716715.1 Gemmatimonadota bacterium
CTTCCGGCGCCCGAAGTACGCCGACAGCCACGGCGACATGGGGATGACGATGACGTTGGCGATGATGTAGCCCACGCTCACCCACGTGATCTCGTCGAGGGTCGCGCCGAGGTTCCCCATCATGTGCGGGATCGCGACGTTCACGATCGACGTGTCCACGAGTTCCAGTGTCGCCGCCATCGTCACCGCGATGGCGATGATGTACTTGTGGCGGTATTTGTCCTCCGCCGCGGCCGCGGCGGCTGGCGCGGGAAGCGCCGCCGCGCGAAATGCTGCCGTTGCCATCAGCGCCTCACGACGTCGCCACGTGGACCGTCACGCTCATCCCCGGCCGCAGCGGCCGTCCCGCGCCACAGCCCTTCGTGACGCGGATCCGCACCGGCACCCGCTGCACCACCTTCGTGAAGTTCCCCGTCGAGTTGTCGGGCGGCAGCAGCGCAAACTGCGCCCCCGTGGCCGCGCTCACGCTCTCCAGCCTCCCCTCGGCCGCGCAGCCGGGGTACGCGTCCACCTCGATCGCAACCGCCTGGCCGATCTTGAGGTCGGAGAGCTGCGTTTCCTTGAAGTTGGCGACGACGTAGTCGCTGGTGTCCGCGACGATCGTCAGCAAAGGCTGGCCGCCCTGCACGAGCTGCCCCACGTCCACCGCCTTGCGGCTCACCGTCCCGGCGAACGGCGCCGTGACGCGCGTGTACGAGAGCTGCAGCTTCGCGTTCTCGAGCGCCGCCCGCGCCGCCGAGAGCCGCGCGGCCGCCAGCCGCGTGCCGGCCTGGGCGCTGGTGACCTGGGCCGCCGCCGTCCCTGCCTGGCGCTCGGCGACGGCGAGGGCGGCCGCCGTCTCGTCCGCCGCGGCCTGCGCGGCATCGAGCTGCTGGCGCGAGACGATCTGCTTCGCCGCGAGTTCCTGAATGCGCGCGAGGTCCGACGCTGCCTTCGCGTGCGCCACCCGCGCCGCCACGATTTGCGCGTCCGCCACGTGCCGCTGGCTCTGCGCCGTCTCGACCGCCGCCTCGGCCTGGCCGGCAAATCCCCTGGCGCCGGCCGCCGCAACCGCCGCAGCGTAGTCGGCCTCCGCCTGCGCCAGGCGCACCGCGTACTCCGACGTGTCGATCTGCACGAGTACCGCGCCCCCCGGCACCACCTGGTTGTCGGTAACCGGCACCTGCATCACGTAGCCGCCCACCTTGGCGAGCACCGGGACGATCGTGCCGTCCACCTGCGCATTGTCCGTGGACTCGTGGTTGCGGTTGTACATCACCGTCTTGCCGCCCCAGCCGATCGCGACGAGCGCGCCGATCGCGAGCAGGGGAAGCGCCGCCTTGCGCCGGGGAGCCGGCGCGTCAGCGGTCGTGGGAGTATCAGTAGTAGCCATGTTCGGGTCAGTCGGTCAGGGAAGGTCGGTGAGGGTGCCCTGCGCGCGCGCGAGCGACACGCGGGCGGCCTGCAGCGCAGCACGGGCATCAATGGCCTGCGTCCGCGCCGCGTTCAGCGAGAGCTGGGCGGTGATCACGTCGGCGTTGCCCGCCACGCCCGCGCGGAACCGGTCGCGGGCCTGCGCGAGCTCCTGCCCGGCGAGGGCCACGCGCTCTTCCGACGCAGAGAGCAGCTCGCCGGCCGAGCGGAGGTCGATGACGGCCGACTGGACGTCTGCGGCCACCTGCTGCTCCAGGTCGTGGTGCCGCACGTCGGCCTCGCGGATTGCGAGGCGGGCCTGGTCGGCGCGACTGGCCCGCTTGAACCCGTCGAACAGCGGCACGGATAGCTGAAGGCCCCACGTGTACGTGTTGAGGAGGTGCTGCGTTGCCTTGCCTGTCACGCCCTGGTCCACGTAGAGCGAGAGCGCCGGCAACCCCTCGGCGCGCGTGGCCTGCAGCGATCG
>JAYEKC010000495.1:0-1875 GCA_034716715.1 Gemmatimonadota bacterium
AGAGCGAGTTGAGGTCGCTGAAGCCGTACTCCGACCGGACGTTGAACTTCACGCCGTCCTGGTTCGCGCCGCGCTTCGTCTTGATGATCATCACGCCGTTGGCCGCCGTGGTGCCGTAGAGCGAGGCGCCCGCGGCACCCTTCACGACCTCCACCGACTCGATGTCGAGGCCGCCGATCTCATCGAGCGAACCGACGCGCATGATCACGCCGTCCACGATGATGAGGGGGCTCTGGCTGCGGCCCGTGGCGTTGATCGACGTCGGGCCGCGCATCAGGATCTCGGGGGTCGATCCCGGCTGGCCGCTGGTCGACGCCACGCGCATGCCAGGCACCTTGCCGGAGAGCGCCGCGATCGGGTTCGGAGACGGCACCGGCACGTCCTCCGTCGTCAGGCGACCGACGGCGAACGGCACCTTGGCCCGTTCCGTCCCTTCGATCGAGCCCGTCACGACCACCTCAGACAGGCGGTTCACGTCGTTCCGGAGCGTGAAGTCGTGCTCCACGCGCCCGGCCGCGATCGTGATCTCGAACGAAGCCGGGACGAAGCCGATCGCGCGAACCTGGAGGTTCTGCTTCTGGCCGGCCCGGTCGACGACTCGCGCCGAGGGGATCGTCAGGGTGTAGGTGCCGGTCGCGTTGGTCTGCACGCCGACGCCGAGCGCCGTGATGTAGACCGTGGCGGCCTCGATCGGCTGGCCGCCTTCGCCGGAAACCTTGCCTGTGATGGTCTGGCCCTGTGCGTGGGCAGCTGCCGGGATGGCAAGAAACGCCACTGCCGCAGCCAGCCACCGGGACAGACGGGGACTCTGTCGCATCGAACCCTCGGAGGAGTGAGGTAGGGGAGAAAAAAACGACGGTCCGGCACCCGCCGTTGCCGGTGGGTGCTTTCCTTAAGCCCGCATTACCTGATGGGTGTGCTTCGCGTCACAATGACGCAACGGGGCAGGAGTCTGCCGACGGGCACAACATTGCGCAAGTGGCGCCGCCCCCGACACTTCCAGCGTTACGAACTTCCCGGGAACCTTGCAGCGAACGGCGCGCGGACTGGGAAGGGTACCTCCCCAGACGTCACACCTCTGGTGGGTTCGGGGGAGGCCACCCTCTACATTAGATACACGATGCCAACCGACCAGCCCCCCGCGACCCCTTCCGGCACATCCCTCCCTTCCGCCATCGGGAGTCTTTCCGCGAGATCGGCTCGCCGCCTGTCCCGTGTCGCCGCAACGCTGATCCTGCTGGCGGCCGCCGCCGGCCCGGCGCTCGCGCAGCCACAGGCGCTCGATCCCGAAATCACGGCCGCCGACCACGGTCGCATCCTCGGCTCCGAAAAGGCGCCGATCTGGATGCTCATCGTCAGTGACTTCCAGTGCCCGTTCTGCCGCCAGTGGCACCACGACACCTGGCCTACCCTCCGCAAGGAGTACCTGAACACGGGGAAGATCCGGGTGGCGTACATCAACATGCCGCTCGCGATGCACGCCAACGCCCGCCCGGCGGCGCTGTTCGCGATGTGCGCATCCGTGAAAGGCAGGTTCTGGCAGGTCGCCGACCAGCTGTTCGACGCGCAGGACAAGTGGAAGGACCTCGCGGATCCGTGGCCGTTCTTCGAAGGCATCGCCCGGTCGGTCGGCCTCGACGGGAAGGACCTCCGGACCTGCGCCGAAGGCAAGCCGATCCAGTCGATGGTGGATGCCGACCGCACCCGGATGGCGCGCGCCGGTGCCATCTCCACGCCGACGTTCTTCATCGGCCAGTCGAAGATCGAGGGCGCGCTGCCCCTGGCCGAGTTCCGTCAGGCCATCGACGGGGAATTGCGGCGCGCCGGCCAGCGTCCCTGACGCGTCGTTAAGCGAAGCGGGGCCCCCGGGAAAAC
>JAYEKC010000496.1:0-1875 GCA_034716715.1 Gemmatimonadota bacterium
CGATGTTCGTCGGGTTCGCGTCGCCGTCCAGGAACAGGCGGTAGATGCCCTCGACCTCGTCGTCCACATAGCAGAACGATCGCGTCTGCGATCCGTCGCCGTACACGGTGATCGGCTCGACATTGAGCGCCTGCACGATGAAGTTCGACACCACGCGCCCGTCCCGCGGCCGCATGCGCGGCCCGTAGGTGTTGAAGATCCGGACGATGCGCGTGTCCACCCCGTGGTACCGGTGGTACGCCATCGTCATGGCCTCGGCGAACCGCTTGGCCTCGTCGTAGACGCCACGCGGCCCGACGGGGTTGACGTTGCCCCAGTACGTCTCGGGTTGCGGGTGCACCAGGGGGTCGCCGTACACCTCGCTCGTCGAGGCGAGGAAGAACCGCGCCTGCTTCGCGAGCGCGATGCCGAGCGCGTTGTGCGTCCCGAGCGAGCCCACCTTGAGGGTCTGGATGGGGAGCTGCAGGTAATCGATCGGGCTGGCCGGGCTGGCGAAGTGGAGGACGCCGTCGAGCGCGCCGGCCACGTACGTGTACTCGGAGATGTTGTGCCGAATGAAGCTGAACCGCTCGTGGCCCACGAGGTGGGCGATGTTGTCCGGGTGGCCGGTCACGAAGTTGTCGAGCCCGACCACGGTGTGGCCGTCGGCGAGGAACCGGTCCGCCAGGTGCGACCCGAGGAAGCCGGCCGCGCCGGTGATCAGGACCCTCACGCCGCTCCCCGCCCGACCGACCGGTACGTGAACCCGAGCTGGGCCATCTTCGCCGGGTCGTACAGGTTGCGCCCGTCGATCAGGACCGGTCGCTTGAGCTCCGCCTTGATGCGCCCGAAGTCGGGGAACCGGTACTCGTTCCAGTCCGTGACGACCACCAGCGCGTCGGCGCCCGTGAGGGCGTCATAGTTCGAGTCCGCGTACGCGATGCGGCTCCCGAGCCGGCGCTGCGCCTCGTGGCGCGCCGCCGGGTCGTGGGCCACCACGGTGGCGCCCGCGGCCAGCAGCGCCTCGATGAGCGTGAGGGCGGGCGACTCGCGCATGTCGTCGGTCTGGGCCTTGAACGCCAGGCCCCAGATCGCCACGCGGGTGCCTCGCACGTCGCCAAGTGCCGACCGCAGCTTCTCGAAGAGCCGCTGCTTCTGCCGCTCGTTCGCCTCCTCCACGGCCTCGAGCACGCGGAGCGGCACGCCTTCGGCGTGCGACGTCCGCAGCAGGGCCTGCACGTCCTTCGGGAAGCACGACCCGCCGTATCCCGGGCCCGGGAACAGGAAGCTCGGGCCGATCCGCGAGTCGCTGCCGATGCCCTTGCGCACCAGGTCCACATTCGCGCCGACCGACTCGCAGAGGTTCGCGATCTCGTTCATGAACGAGATGCGGGTGGCCAGCATCGCGTTGGCGGCGTACTTGGTCATCTCGGCCGACGGGATGTCCATGAAGATGATCGGCTTGCCCGTGCGCACGAACGGGCCGTACAGCTCGGTCATCGCGGTGCGGGCAAAGTCGCTGTCCACGCCGAGCACCACCCGGTCCGGCTTGAGGAAGTCGTCCACGGCGGCGCCTTCCTTCAGGAACTCGGGATTCGACACGACGTGGAACGGGAACTTCGCGTGCTTCCCGACGGCGTCCCGCACCTTGCTGGCCGTGCCCACCGGCACCGTGCTCTTGGTGACCACCACGGTCTCGTGCGCCATGTTGCGCCCGATCGTCTCCGCCACCGCGAGGACGTGTGAGAGGTCAGCCGACCCGTCCTCGTCCGGCGGCGTCCCGACCGCGATGAAGACGGCCGTCGCTGCCTCCACCGCCTCGCCGACCCGCGTCGAGAACTCCAGCCGTCCCTCCTGGACGTTGCGCGCCACCAGCTCGTCCAGGCCGGGCTCGTA
>JAYEKC010000497.1:0-1871 GCA_034716715.1 Gemmatimonadota bacterium
ATGCGCTTCGCCGGGGCGACGCTGGCGCCTGCGCTGGTGGACCACCACGCGCACCTCTTCAACATCGGCGTCACGCTGCTCAACGACCGCGACCACGGCCGCCTTTTCCTCGACCTGGGTGACGCCAGGTCCCTCGCCGACGTGGCGGCGCGCGTGCGCGCCCGCGCCGCGATGCTCGCGCCCGGGGCGTGGATCCTCGGCGCGGGCTGGAGCCAGGCCGCGTGGGGCGCGGGCGCGCTCCCCTCCCGCTTCTCCCTCGACGCCGCCGCGCCCGACAACCCCGTGTACCTCGCCCGCGGCGACGGCCACGCGGGCTGGGTGAACGCGCGCGCCCTGGCCCGCGCGGGCATCGATCGCAACACCGCGAATCCGACGGGCGGCGCCATCCTGCGGCGCGCCGACGGCTCGCCCAGCGGCATCCTGCTCGAGCGCGCCAACGAGCTGGTGGCGCCGCTCGTGCCGGCCCCGGCCGACAGCGACATCGTCGCGGCGTGGCGGCTCGGCGCCGAAGCGCTCGCCGAGCGCGGTGTGGCGCGTGTGTACGACGCCGGCGTGCTGCCGCTGCCGGGAGTGGTCGCGCTCAACGCGCCGTTCGCACATTACTACGACCTGCTGCGCCGCGCCGACTCGGTGGCCCCGCTCCCCATCGCCGTGAACCTGATGGTGCCCGCGCCGAGCGCGCTGGCCGACTCGCTGCTCGCCGACCCGCAGCGTGGCAGGGCGGTCTCGCCGCGCATCCACGTCACCCATCTCAAGCTCTTCGCCGACGGCGCGCTCGGCAGCCGTGGCGCGGCGCTCACGCACCCGTACGCCGACGACCGCACGACGAGCGGCGTGCCGCGGATGACCACGGCCGAGATCGCCGCGCTCGCCGGCGCGGCGCTCGACGCGGGGCTCGGCGTGGCCACGCACGCCATCGGCGACGAGGCCGTGCGTCGCACGCTCGACGCGTACGCCGAGGTGCTCCGCGCGCGGCCCGGCGTGGCGCCCGGGCGGCTCCGCATCGAGCATTTCTCGTACGCGCGCGAGCAGGACTTCGCGCGCGCGGTGAAGATGGGCGTGGTGTTCTCGATCCAGGGCAACTTCAACGCCGGCCCCGATGAACACCCGACGCTCGGCGAGGCGCGAGCGGGCGCGGCCAACGACGCGCGCGTGTACGCGTGGCGCCGCCTGGTCGGCATGGGGGCCCGGATCGCTGAGGGGTCGGACTACTTCACGCGCCCCGCGGGCGCGCTCGCGGGCTTCATGGCCGCCATCGAGCGGCGCCACGCCGCCGCCGAGGGCCTGCCGCCGGCCGCGGCGCGCCGCCTCGCGTATCGGCTCGCGTCCACGTGGTACGGCCCGTCGGGAACCGCCGAACCACCGGACCTACGGAATGGCGAGTCCGCAAACGTGGTGGTGCTCAGCGCAAACCCGCTCACCGCGCCGCTTGGCGAGGTGGGTGCCACGGCCGTGCTGGCAACGGTGTGCGCGGGCCGGCTCACGTTCGCCCGGTAGCCGGGCAGGGGCTGGCGTGATGTAGTCGCAGGTGACTACATTAACTTGCATGAAGACCATCGGGATCCGAAGCCTGAAGGCCACGCTCAGCCAGGTGCTGCGCGACGTACAGCGCGGCGACACGTACCTCGTGACCGACCGGGGCCGTGTCGTGGCGGAACTCAGCGCGCCCGGGGGCGGCGAGCGCTACGTGTCGCGCGAGGAGCGCGGTCTCGCGACCCTCGCGGCCGCGGGTCACCTGCGGGTCGCCGAGCGCCCGGCGCCGGTGTACCGGCGCACGAACCTGAAGTCACCGGCCGGCCTCGCCGCGCGGTTGCGCGACGAGGACCGCGGGCCGTGAGCGTGGTGTACGCGGAGTCGAGCGCCGTGCTCAC
>JAYEKC010000498.1:0-1870 GCA_034716715.1 Gemmatimonadota bacterium
TGGGCGGCCGCCGGGCCGTCGGCCGCGGCGGCGACGCCCGCGGGCTGCGGCACCGCCGTGGGATCCATGGCCACGCCGAACTCGTCCACGGCCGGGTGGGTCGCGCGGCCCTGCGGAGGCGCCGGCACCGGGGCGGCGGGCTGGATGAAGCCGCGGTCGCCCTCGAACTGGACCTGCACGCGGAGGAACCGCTCGGCGAACGTGTGGTGGATGTCGCCCATGAGGTCCACGAACATCGTGTAGGCCTCGTGCTTGTACTCGATGAGCGGGTCCTTCTGGCCCCACGACCGGTAGTGGATCGCGTTGCGCAGCTGGTCGAGGTCGTAGAGGTGGTCCTTCCACTTCTCGTCCAGCACGGTGAGCATCACGAGCGCCAGCACCTGGCCGGCGTACTCGCCCAGCGACGCGAACTTGCGTGCGAAGGCCTCGCGCGCCGCCACCCGGCCCTCCTCCTCGGCCTCGGCCGCCGTGCGCGGTCGCGTGCCCGACGGTTCGAAGCACGGCACCGACAGCAGGTACCGCATCATCAGGTCCTCGCGGACGAGGTCCGAGTCCCAGTCCACCGGGTCCTCAATCCCCGCGATGCCCTCGCCGATGCGCTTCGCGACGGCCTGCTCCACCATCTTCACCGCCTCGCCCTTCAGCTCCTCGCCACCGTCGAGCGCGAACGAGCGCAGCGAGTAGATCACCTCGCGCTGCTGGTTCATCACGTCGTCGTACTCGAGGAGGCGCTTGCGGCTCTGGAAGTTCTGGAGCTCGACGCGCTTCTGGGCCTGCTCGATGGACCGCGTGATGAGGGGGTGCGTCAGGACGTCGCCCTCCTGCGCGCCCATCCGGTCCATCAGCTTCGCGATGCGCTCCGACCCGAAGAGACGCATCAGGTCGTCCTCGAGGGACAGGAAGAACTGCGATGCGCCCGGGTCGCCCTGGCGCCCGGACCGCCCGCGCAGCTGCCGGTCGATGCGCCGCGACTCGTGCCGTTCCGAGCCGATGATGTGGAGGCCGCCGCACTCGTCCACGGCGACGTCCTTGCCGTCGGGGTCCTTCACGGTGGACGGCTTGGACGGCTTCACGCCCTGGCCGAGCTTGATGTCGGTGCCGCGGCCGGCCATGTTCGTCGCGATCGTGACGGCGCCGGGCTGGCCCGCGAGCGAGACGATCTCGGCCTCGCGCTGGTGGTACTTGGCGTTCAGCACGTTGTGCGTGAGGCCCGCGCGCTGGAAGAGCCGCGACAGGGTTTCCGACGCCTCGACGCTCGTGGTACCGACGAGCACCGGGAAGCCGAGGCCGTGCAGCCGCCGCGTTTCCTCGACGATCGCGTTGTACTTCTCGCGGCGCGTCTTGTACACGAGGTCGTGCCGGTCGTCGCGGATGATGGGCTTGTTCGTCGGGATGACCGCGACCTCCAGCTTGTAGATCTGGAAGAACTCGGTCTCCTCCGTCTCCGCCGTGCCCGTCATGCCGGCCAGCTTCTCGTACATCCGGAAGTAGTTCTGGATGGTGATGGTCGCGAGCGTCTGCGTCTCGCCCTTCACCTGGACGCCTTCCTTGGCCTCCACCGCCTGGTGCAGCCCCTCGCTCCACCGGCGACCGGGCATCGTGCGCCCCGTGAACTCGTCCACGATGAGCACCTGCCCGTCCTGGATGACGTAGTTCACGTCCTTCTCGTATAGCGCGTGCGCCTTGAGCAACTGGTGGATGATGTTGAGCTTCTCGCTCTTCAGGGCGTAGTCGGTCTCGATCTTGCGCTTGGCCTCGAGTTTCTCGTGCGCGCCGAGGTCGGATTTCTCGATGGTGCCGATCTCGACCGAGATGTCCGGCAGGACGAACGCCTCGTGGTCGCTCGGCGACATGAAGTCCACGCCGCGGT
>JAYEKC010000499.1:0-1859 GCA_034716715.1 Gemmatimonadota bacterium
CTTGCCGTCGCTTTCGGAGAGCGCCCGGCAGCCGGCGGCGCCGATGAGCCCCTGCATCCAGGCGCTGAACAACTCGGCTAGGCCGCCCGCCAAGCCGATCGTCAGCAGGGCGCCGGCGTTGGCGGCGGCTCACGCGGGGCTGGCCGCCTGCCGGCATCTTGACGGCAACGCGTACGAGGCCATGATCGGCTATCGGCGGGCGCTGGGCCACGCGGAGTCGGGCCGCGCCGGGCTGCACGCGAGCGCCGGGTGGCTGGCGTGTCGGCTGGGGCTGTACGAGAGCGCGCTGGCCGAGGGCCGGTCAGCCGTGCGGGAGGCGCCCGGCCATCCGCTGGCGCGTCACGTGCTGGGCGCGTCGCTGCTGGCGCTGGGGCGGGCGGAGGAGGCGGTGGAGGCGCTCGGACGCCCGGCGCGGGGCGGACATGACCCCGTCGCGGGAGCGCTGCTCGTCCCGTCCGCTGTGCTGGATCCGGGGGCCACGTACTGGGCGGAGCACACGCTGGATGAACGAGAGCGGCTGGCGGCGCTTCCGGGCGAACAGGCCGTGGCAGCCGAGACGCCCGCCGGGGATCAGCCGGAGGTGGACCTGGGGCCTGCGGGACGCGACCTGGCGATCGTGCGACCCCGGGCCGGTGAGGCGGTGGCGGGAGAGGTGGAGGTCGCGGTGGATGTCGGCGGATCGCTGCGGCTCAGTCACATCGCGGTGCTGCTCGACGACCGCTTCATGGCCATCAGCAACGTGGAGCCCTTCCGTCTGCGCGTGAACACCACGATGGTCGCGGACGGCCCGCGGGAGCTGCGCGTGGAGGGCTACGCCGACGGCGAGGGGGTGATTGCGACGGCGGCGGTCACCGTCGTGGTCTCCAACGGCGCCCGCACGCTGGCGCCGGCCGAGCGGAACGCCCGGCGGCTGGCGAGGCGGGAGCTGGTGGAGCTGCTGGCGCTGCGCGCGACGCCACTGACCAACGAGCACCTGCTGGGCCGCGCGCTGCAACAGGCGGGGCGGTCGGCGGAGGCGATCGCGTCATACGAGTACGTTTTCGGCCACGACGCGCTGCTGCCGGGCATCCGCGCGGACCTGCTGCTGGGCTACCGGGAGCTGGGCCTGCCCGCGGACGGCGACCCGCGCGAGGTATACCTGCTGGATGATCCCGGCGCGATCGCGCTGACCTTCGACGATGGCCCGCATCCGGTCATGACCCCGCGGATCCTCGATCTGCTGGACCGACACGGCTTCCGCGCCACGTTCTTCCTGGTGGGCAAGCAGGCGGCGATGTACCCGGGGCTGGTGCGGGAGATCGCGGAGCGCGGCCACGAGATCGGCAGTCACTCGCAGACGCACTGCAACCTGTGCACGCTGGATCGGCTGGGCATCGAGCAGGAGCTGGTGCGCAGCCGGGCGGCGATCAGACAGGCCTGCGGGCGGACGGTCACGCTCTTCCGACCGCCGGGCGGTCACTACGACGACCGCGTGCGCCGGGCCGCGGCGGCGACCGGCTTCACCACCATCTTCTGGAATGAGAACATCGGCAACTACCCCGGCGTGGACGGGCCGACGATCGCCGCCTCCATGGACCGCAAGCTCGCCGACGGCGGGATCGTGCTGCTGCACAACGGCTACGACGAGACCGAGTTCGCCCTGCCGCACCTGCTGAGGCGGCTGGATGCGCGCGACGCGCGGTGTAAGACGGTGTCGGCGCTGGCGGATGTGCGGCACGTGGGGCGCGGATGAGCGTCGGGTGCGGGCGCAACGGCGGGAGGGTCGTTGCCGTGGCGGGCGCGGTCTGCTATCATTGCACGCCGAGATGCCTGTGATCATGCGCCGGAAACTGTCTGCGACCGTGCCGGCGATGCTCCTC
>JAYEKC010000500.1:0-1858 GCA_034716715.1 Gemmatimonadota bacterium
CTTCTCCAGCTGCCGCAACTTCGGCGCCGCCTGAAGCGCCTTTTTCTCGTGTGAGTGCCACGACGAGGATGACGAGTACCAGGACCGCGATCGCGATCATCGGCCATCGCCAACGGGTCAGTGCACCCGATTCCGGCCGTGGAGTCGGCCGAGACGAGGTGTGTTGCTCAGATCTTGAAGGATGTTGGTTCATGCGCCGCAGCTTGATATGAGGGAGGTCTTCGAATGTGTTACGATCGACGTCATGGCGCTGGACGCGGGTTGAAGCCCACGACTGTCTCGCCAGTCGCCTCGACGAGATCCGCGAGCGCGACTTGCTCGGCAAGCCACGCGTCCCAATACTCCAGCTCCGAGTCGATGACCTGATTGCGAATCAGCAGCAACACGGGCAGGCCCACCTTTCCTTCGCGGTAGGCAGTCTCGAGCAGTGCTCGATTCTCGCGAGCAGGCGCAAGCACCGTGGTCCGGAGCACATCGGTCTCCGCGGCTGCCGCGCGATAGCTCCCGGCCGCGCGAGAGACTTCCACTCTCACGCGGGCGCTCAGGCTCGTGCGCGCAAGCTCCGCCTGGAGAGTTGCGGCCTGGCGTGCCTGCACCTCGCCCTGATTCCGATTGAAGGCGGGCAGCGTGAACCCAAGTCCCGGCCTGAGCTCGCGGGAGCCGCTGCCCTCGACTCGTTCCGACGAGACTCGAAACAGCAAATTGGGCATCGCCTCGCGGCGCGCGACGGAAACCTGTGCGTTCGCGGCGCGCACGGCCGCTGTTCGCTCCGCAAGATCGGGTCGTCGTTCGAGCGCGAACGCAGCGAGAGAGTCATCATCCAATCGGGCAACGATGCTGCCGCTGTCCATAACGGCGAGGATCGGCGCGCGCGGTTCGAGGCCAAGCAGGCGGCGGAGTTCGGCGGTGACCTCGTCGCGCTCGCGTTGGGTTGCTAGCGTCCGGGCTCGCGAGCGTCCGTATTCGATCGCCACGAGATTGTAGTCAAGCTTACTGATCTCTCCCGCCTCGAGCTTCCGCTGAGACATTTCAGCGAGCCGCTGGTTCAGGTCGAGGATTTCCCGAGCCAGTACCGCCCGTTGGTCAGCGGCGAAGAATCGGTAGAATGCCCGATCGACGTCGCCAATTGTCGTGCGCACGACATCCGTGACTGATGCGCCGGATCGGTCGAGGTCCGCAACTGCGGCGCGTTGCCGTGCGTTGCGCTGACCGGCGATCTCGAATTCCTGTGCGAGGCTCAGTTCCGTCCCGGCACCCCGCGTGAGAATGTCGGCCTCCGGGTTGAACCGAAGCACGAGGCCGGCCTGTCGCAGCTCGCCGCGGGCTATG
This sequence comes from Gemmatimonadota bacterium, assembly GCA_034716715.1. Classification (GTDB taxonomy): domain Bacteria; phylum Gemmatimonadota; class Gemmatimonadetes; order Gemmatimonadales; family Gemmatimonadaceae; genus Fen-1231. The sequence goes on from JAYEKC010000500.1 coordinate 1,330, forward strand.
TCGACATCTAGGCGCGCCGCGCGCAGATCTGGATTCGCGCGCACCGCCAGCGCGCGTGCCTGCATGAGCGTGAGACGCAGCGTATCGGCCGACACTGAAGCCCGATCGCGCGGCGTTCCTTGCGCCACGACGGGCGACGCGGCAACGCCAAGAATTACGATTGACCGGAGCGCAGTAGTCCAGCGCGCCGAGTTTCCGCGGCCAACGCGTGTCCCGGTGTACCAACGTCGGACTGGGGTAGCGGGCAGAGTCTCTTGCACGGCGATGGTGAGTTGACTAAGTTGAACGTATGAAGATATCATCATATGTTAGACGCGTTCAGGCGCCGCCGCAATCCCGCGGAACCTCGCTCGTCGCGAACGAGGTCGGCGATACGTGCGACGTTGGCGATACGTGCGACGTCGACGTTGTTCACCTCGATGCGGTGAAGACGGCGCGCGCCGCGCTACCGGACGATTTCGAGTTGGGCCGAATGGCCGAGCTGCTCGCCCTGCTGTCCAGTACAACGCGCCTCAAGATGTTGCTCGCG
>JAYEKC010000501.1:0-1857 GCA_034716715.1 Gemmatimonadota bacterium
CGACAAGGACAAGGGCAACCGCGAGGCGAATCGCGTGCGGCAGGAAGCGCGAGGGCGCGAGGGCGCGGCCCGGGGTGCGCGGGTTCATCCCTGCACCGCCTCGAGCCGCCCACGGAGCTCGTCCGGCATCGCCGTCGGCCGGCCGTCGACGTCCACAGAGACCAGTGTCGTGCGCGCCGTGACCAGGCGCTGGCCGTTCCCAGCTCGGGTGATCAGGTAGTCGAACACGAGGGCACGGGAGCGGACGGCCGCGAGCGTGGTTTCGATGCGCACGAGTTCATCGTAGCGGGCGGCGGCGTGGTAGCGAACGGTCGCGTCCGCGACCGCCAGGAGGATTCCGTCGCGTTCGACCTCCGCATAGCTCTTGAAGTGCTGGCGGATGAAGTCGGTGCGGCCCATCTCGCACCAAACGAGGTAGTTGGCGTGGTACGCCACGCCCATCTGGTCCGTCTCGGCGTACCGCACCCGGGTTTCGGTCACCGTCGGGGGCACGCGCGAGAGTTAGGCACGCCCACCGCCTTTGTAAAGCGGGCGTGCCGGGATAGGTTCACGGGCGCATGCACCTGCACCTTCCGACGCCGACCTATGTCATTTCCGACGCCCATCTCGGCGCGGCTCCACCAGACGCCGAGCGGGCCCTCGTCCGGTTCGCGTCGGGCGCCGCACGCGACGCCAAGGCAGTGGTGATCAACGGCGACCTCTTCGATTTCTGGTTCGAGTGGCGCCAGGTCATGCCGCGCACCGGCTACCGTGTGCTCGCGGCGCTGGCCGACCTGTGCGACGCCGGCGTCGAGGTGCTTTGGATTGCCGGAAACCACGACTGCTGGGGCGGCCAGCCGCTCGTGGACGCCGGAGTTCGCTACCACGTCGGCCCGTGGCGCGGCGCGATTGGCCCGTGGGAGACCCTCATCGAACACGGCGACGGCCTGCGCGACGCGGAGGACGCGCCGTACCGGCGCCTGCGAAGCGTCTTGCGCAATCCACTCGCCATCTGGGCGTTCCGGAACCTGCTGCACCCTGACTGGGCCGCGGCGCTCGCCCGCCGCACGTCGCACACCAGCCGTCACATGCGCCCGCGCGACGGTGGCGAGGGCCTCCGGCAGGTGGCCCTGCAGCGGCTCGCGTCCGATCCCGGCCTGCGCCTCTACCTGTACGGGCACAGCCACGCCGCGGCGCTGGAGCGGGCGCCTTCGGGCGGAATCCTCGCCAACCCTGGCGCGTGGATGGACGGGCCGTCGGCGTTGCGGATCCGCGACGACGGCGTGGCGCTGGTGAGCGGCGATGGCGTGCTCCAAGCGCAACGCGAGATCGGGCGCTGAGCCGGAGCGCCGGCGGGGCGCTACCGTGACCAGTACGTCACGCCGAGCCCGACGCCGCCCCTGATCGGTGCGGCGCGCAGGCGGACGTGCTCCGGCAGGTCCCACAGTTGCGCCGCGACGAATGCCTCGGCGCCCGAAATCAGGTGGTTGAAGATCAGGACCGCGGTCCAGTCCTCGACTTGCAGCCGCCGAGCCTGAACGAGCGCGGCCGAATAAGGCGCGGGCTGCCACTCGGCGACCACGGGATTGCCATTGCCGTCGAGCTGCGCCGTTCCCGTCTCGGCGTTCACCGCGTAGCGCAGGGGGACCGAGTCGCGGCTGAACGCGCGGGCGAGGCGGAGGTCGTCGGTGGTGCGGTGGATGACGGCGATGGCGACGGCCTCGACGAGGAAGAACCCAGCCCCGACGATCGGGCGGCCGAGCTTCGCCTGCGCGAGCCCGGGAACGGCAAGCGAGTAGAGGAACGCCTTGCCGGGGGACAACGGAACCCGCGCCGAGTCCGAGACGCCCGCGGCCGCCGCCCGTTGGGCCGCCGCGG
>JAYEKC010000502.1:0-1853 GCA_034716715.1 Gemmatimonadota bacterium
TCATGCCAATGGAGGCGAACTCGCGGTACTTCGCGTGGACCCAGATGAACACGAGGGTTTCGGCGGCGAGCGCTGCGGCCGCGACCACTGTGATGCCCGGATGCCACCCGGTGACGCCGGGCACGATCAGTCCGACGGTGCAGGCGAGCTCGAGGATGCCGAGCGCCGTCCATGCCCTCCGCGGCAGGGCGCCGAACGACGGGACGTCGCCGCTCACCTTGTCGAACAGGAAGACTTTCATGACGCCCGACGCGCCGAACATCAGTGCGGCGAGCACCTGCAGGGTCCACAGAAGGGCATTCATGGGCGGCCGGAGGGTTGCGCGGGCACGGAGCGAGTGGGCATCCCTTGACGCTGCCGCCTTCCGGTCGCGAGGGCAAGCCGGCGGGAGTCGCCTGCCGACCGCACGTCGCCGTGCACGGCCGCGTTCCACGGCATGCGGCGACCGCCGGCACACTGGCCGCGATGCCGGGCCCGGCATACTATCAACGGCAGGCCAGGCCTCTCCTCCCACCTTACAGGGGCTGCACCGTGGATCTCCCGTCGCGCGTCTCCCGCCGCCGCTTCCTCGGCGGCGCCGCCGCCACCGCCAGTCTCCTCTCGCTCTCGCCCGCCGAGTTCGCCCGCTGGACCGCCGCCGGCGCGCCGCTGGCCGCGCTGCCGCAGGGGCGCCGGCGGCAGACCGAGGAGGAGTGGGACTCGTACGCGAAGCTGCACTTCAACGAGAACCCCTACGGCCCGCCCGAATCCGTGATGCAGGCCATGCAGCACGCGTTCAAGTTCGCCAACCGGTACGGCTACCCCGACGGCGACGTGCTCCAGGCCATCACCGAACTCCACGGCGTGCGCCCCGACAACATCGTCATCGGCGCGGGCTCGGGCGAACTGCTCGACGTCGCCGGCCTCGCGTACCTCACCGACAACGACAAGCGCGTTGTGGGCTCCGACCCGTCGTACGGGTCCGTGTACCAGCAGGCCACGAGCATCAAGGCCGACGCGATCAAGGTCCCGCTCCTTGACGACTACCGGCAGGACATCCCCGGTCTCGTCGCCGCCACGAAGAGGCACTACCGCAACGTCGGCTTCATCTACCTCTGCAACCCGAACAACCCCACGGGGCGCATCGTCACGAAGAAGGAGATCCGCCGGCTGCTTGACGAGATCCCGGAGGACGTGCCGGTGCTCATCGACGAGGCGTACCACCACTTCGTGGAGGACGGCGAGTACGGCACGTCCATTCCGCACGTGCTCGACGGCCGGCCCGTGATCGTCACCCGCACGTTCTCCAAGATCGCCGCGCTGGCCGGCATGCGGCTCGGCTACGCCGTCACCACGCCCGAGATCGCCCGCCGCCTGCGCGACCATCAGACCGGCACCATCAACGCGCTCGTGAAGTGGGCCGGCGCCGCCGCGCTCAAGGACACCGCCGCCCAGGCGCGCGTGAAGCAGGTCACGCTCGACCTCCGCAAGAAGGCAGTGGCCGACCTGCGCTCGCTCGGCTGGGAGACCATACCGTCCGAGGCGAACTTCTTCATGGTGCACCTCAAGCGCCCGGTGCAGCCCGTGATCGAGGAATTCCAGAAGAGGAAGGTGCTCGTGGGCCGGCCGTTCCCGCCCATGACCGAGCACCTGCGCGTGTCCGTGGGCACCGCGGACGAGATGGCGCGCTTTGCGTCGGCGTTCCGCGAGATCTTCGCTATCCACGCGTCAGGCGGCTGAGCACGCCCGTGGCGGCTGAGCGCGCGCCGGGCCGCTGCGCGGTCGTCACGCCGCGGCCACGGCCTCTCGCGCCTCGCGTACCAGCGGGATCACCTCCTCCGCGAACCGTTCCATCTCCTCGTACTGCGGGCTGC
>JAYEKC010000503.1:0-9453 GCA_034716715.1 Gemmatimonadota bacterium
CACCGATCCGAACGTCGTCGCCACGCAATTCGCCATGCAGCGCCCCGCGTCGGAGACCCTGCGCGAGGAGCGCGAGAAGATGACGACGCGCCGCAAGCGCATCGCCGAGAACCTCCTCGCCGCGCAGCGCAGCACGGCGAGCCTGACGACGTTCAACGAGATCGACATGTCGGCCGTGTCCACGCTGCGCGAGCGGATGAAGGAGCGCGTGGAACAGACGCACGGCATCAAGCTCACGTTCATGGCGTTCTTCGCGCGGGCCGCGGTGATTGCGCTGGAGCAGTTCCGCGCAGTGAACGCGAGCGTCGACGGCGACACCATCGTCTACCACAACTTCGTGAACCTCGGCATCGCCGTGGCCAGCGAGGCCGGGCTCGTGGTGCCGAACCTGAAGGACGCGCACCGGATGGGCGTGCTGGCCCTGGCGAAGGAGATCGCCGAGACGGCGAAGCGCGCGCGCGACGGAAAGCTCACCATCGACGACCTCACCGGCGGCACGTTCACGCTCACCAACGGTGGCGTGTTCGGGTCGCTCGTCTCGACACCGATCATCAACTACCCGCAGGCGGGCATCCTCGGCCTGCACAAGATCCAGGACCGCCCCGTGGCCGTGGACGGCCAGGTGGTGGTGCGCCCGATGATGTACGTCGCGCTCTCGTACGACCACCGGATCATCGACGGCCAGCAGGCTGTGCTCTTCCTCGTCCGCGTCAAGGAACTGATGGAAGACCCGGAGTCGATGCTCATCTCGTGACTGCCCCGACCCAGCCGGCCGACGTCGTGGTGATCGGCGGCGGCCCCGGCGGCTACGTCGCCGCGATCCGCGCCGCCCAGCTCGGCCTCTCCACCGTGTGCGTCGAGATGGACAAGACGCTCGGCGGCACGTGCGTCAACGTCGGGTGCATCCCGAGCAAGGCGCTCCTCCAGTCGTCGGAGCACTTCGAGTTCACCCGCGCCCACGCCGCCGAGCACGGCATCGTGGTGGGCGGCGTGACGCTCGACCTCGCGACGATGATGCGCCGGAAGGAGGCCGTGGTCGGCGCCAACACCAAGGGCGTCGAGTTCCTCTTCCGGAAGAACAAGGTGACGTGGGCGAAGGGCGAGGGCCGCCTCCTCCCGGGTAACGTCGTCGAGGTGCGCGCCGCCGATGGTGCGGTCACCGCGTACGCGGCGCGCAGCGTGATCGTCGCCACGGGGAGCGTGCCGTCGGCCCTCCCGTTCCTGCCGTTCGACGAGGAGCGCGTGCTCTCGAACGTCGGCGCCCTCGCCATTGCCGAGGTGCCGCGCCACCTGATCGTCATCGGCGGCGGCGTGATCGGCCTCGAGCTGGGCTCCGTGTGGCGGCGGCTCGGTGCGAAGGTTACGGTCGTCGAGTTCATGCCCACCATCCTCCCCGGCAACGACGAGGACGTGGTGAAGGAGATGGACCGCGTGATGCGCAAGCAGGGGCTCGCGATCCACGCCGGGACGAAGGTCGTCGGCGGGCGCCGCGAGGGCGGGCGCGTGTTCGTGGACGTCGAGCAGGGCGCGTCGAAGCTCACGCTCGATGGCGACTATGTGCTCGTTTCCATCGGGCGGAAGCCGGCCCTGCGCGGCGTGGACGCGGCGGCGCTCGGCATGGCCACCGGGCCGCGCGGCGAGATCCTGGTCGACGCCCAGATGCGCACGTCGGTGCCCAACGTGTACGCCATCGGCGACGTGGTGGGCGGCAAGCTCCTCGCCCACAAGGCCGAGGAGGAGGGCGTGGTGGCGGCCGAGGTGATCGCCGGCCACCGCGCGGCCATGCACCACCACAACATGCCGTCGGTCGTGTACACGTGGCCCGAGGTCGCCACGGCCGGCCTCGCCGAACACGAGGTGAAGGCGAGCGGCCGGCCGTACGTGGCCGGGAAGTTCCCGTTCAGCGCCAACGGCCGCGCGCGCACCATGGGCGACGCGTCGGGGTTCGTGAAGTTCGTGTGCGACGCCGCGACCCACGAGGTGCTCGGGTGCCACATGGTGGGCCCGAACGTCAGCGAGCTCATCGCGTCGATCGTCGTGGCGATGGAGTTCCGGGCCTCGGCGGAGGACATCGGCGAGACCGTGCACGCGCACCCGACGCTGTCGGAGGCCGTGAAGGAAGCCGCCCTCGCCGCGCTGGGCCGCGTGATCCACACGTAGCCGCCGGGGACGGCGGCGCCTGGCGGACTCAGGCCAGGTAGCGCTCGCGAAAGATCCTGTGGTGGTGCAACTCGTGGCCCGTGATGACGTATGCCAGGGCCCGGGCCGAGATCGTCACGCCGCTCGCCGTCCCCCGCCGCCCCCACGCCGCCGGCTCGAGGCTCTCGACGAGTTGCACCGTGGCCGCCCGCACGGCGGCGTACTCCAGCAGGAGGCTCGCCACGCTCCGGCCCGCGGCCGCGCTGTTCGGCACCCAGGCGTCCTGGTCGAAGGCGGGCAGCGGCGTCGCGTCGCCGCGGGCAATCCGGAGGAGGCGGTGGGCGAACACGCGCTCCGTGTCGATTACGTGGAGGAGCGACTCCTTGAGCGTCCACTTGCCCGGCGCGTAGCCGCGCGCGGCGCGCGCCTCGTCCACGCCCGAAAGGAGCACGATGGTCTCGTGCTGCTGGCGTCGCAGGTGGTCGCGCACGTCGCCATCGGGGACGAGCGACGTGTAGTTGGTGAGGTAGGACGAGACTTCGTCGGCGTCGGGGCGCTGCAGCATCGGGGCTCCGGGGAAAGCGAAGGGGCGAGGGAGAATCGTATTCTCCCCCGCCCCGTCGGCCAAGCGGGCAGCGCGTCAGGCGTCCTTGCGGATCGCCTCCATGATGGCGCCCGCGATCGGCGTCGGCGTGCGCATGCGGCGACGGCGGTCGGCCTCGGCCTGCACCTGGCGCCAGAGCTCGTACTCGCCGGCGGCCTGTAGCTCCGCCTGGTTCACCGGCTCGCCGTCGAGCCACTGGTGCACGACGGGTGGCATCGCCACCACGGGGACCTCGCGGTCCGCCTGCGCTTCGTCTTGGTCACGACGCGCGGCGGGGTCGATCCGTCCGGCGACGTGCGGGTCAAGGTTGTCGTGCATCATGCGGCGCGTTCCTCCAGCAGTCTTTGCAGCGCCTCGCGGGCGCGGTGGACTCTCATCTTCAGGGCACCAACGGTCGTCTCGAGCAGCACGGCCATGTCCTCGTACGAGCGGCCCTCCACGTGCTTCATCACGAAGGCCTCCCGCAGCGACGCCGGCAGGGCCGCCAGCGCCCGGTCCAGATCGCCCCGGAGCTCGCCACGGTCCAGTTCCTCTTCCGGCGTCTCATATCCAGACGGTTGATCGTCCTCTTCGTAACTGAGGTGGGTCCGCCGGATGTTCTTCAGCCAGTCCTTGCACCCGTTCGCGACGATCCGGAACAGCCAGGCGTCGAAGCGGCCCCGCACCTCGCCGAGGTGCTGGAAGGCCTTGATGAACGAGTTCTGGAGGATGTCCGCGGCGTCGTCCGGGCTGCCGGTCATGCCCACGGCATGCCGGTAGAGCGGGTCGCTGTAGCGGTTGACGAGGATGCCGAACGCGTCGCGCTCGCCTGCGAGCACGCGGTCGATGATCGCCTGATCGGCGTCGCCCTCGGATTCCGGGGGGGAAGGTGCGAAGGTCGCCACGACGCTAGTGTAACCACGCACGCGCGCGCTGGCGAGGTCTGAGCGTTGGCGAAGACCCGGTTTCACGTACGAATGACGATCGGGCGCAGCGAACGTCACGAACGGCCGCGCCCCGCCGGCGCGCTACGGGCAGGCCGGCACCCGCAGGTCGAGCGGCGCGCCGACCACCGGCAGGGCAAACCCGTAGCGGGCGTTGAGCGCGGTGGCCACGGCATCGGCCATGGCCTGCTGGCCGCGCGCCGCCGGGTGGACCCCGTCGAGCGACAGGAAGCCCCCGTACGGCGCCGCGCACGCGAGCTGCGCGGCCGGCGCGTACGCGCCCGCTGCCGCCGCGAAGCGGGCGAACGTGTCCGCGAGGTCGGCGTACGCCCACTGCTGCACCGTGGCCAGGTCGCGGAGGTGGGCGTTGAACTGCGTCACCGCCGATTCGATCGCCGCCACGTCCGGCGGCGTGAGCACGCCGTCGGCCGTGCCCGGCACGTCCGCGCACGACAACGGCTGCGCGGCCGCCGCGCCCAGCGCGCGCTGCGCGAGCGCCGGCACGAGCGCCGCCACGTTGAGCGTGTTGGGCGACGTCGCGCAGTCGCCCTGCACGGCGATCCCGAACGTCAGCAGCGCGGCGCGCGCCGCCCAGACCTCGGACGCGGCGCGGAATGCCGGCAACCGCGTGACGAAGGGCACCGAGAGCAGCACCACCTTCGCACCGGTCTTCACGAGGCTGTCCGCGATGGCGTCCAGCACGGGAAGTGACACGGCCGGCGGCGCCAGGGTCCAGCCCTCGGGCGTACCGTAGTCCGTCGCGGTGATCACGAGACCCCGCGTCGCGGCGCGGTAGACCTCGGCGAGGCCGAGCTCCACGGCCACGAGCGTTGGCGCGCCGACGAGCGTGGCCGTCACCTGCGACTGGGTGGACGCGAGCACGGCGGGATAGCGCGCGCGGTCCACGGGAGAGCGCACCGTTCCGGCCGCCGCCACCGTCTTCGGCGTGACGTTGAGCGCATCCCACGCCGTGGCCCCCGCGATCGCCAGGTTGTTGCCGGGCGGCGTGAACGGCGTGACGAGTCCCGCGCATCCGCTGTCTGGCGCCGTGGCGGTGGCGCCCGTGAGGAGTCGCCCCTCGACGAGCGGCGCGACGACCGGCGCCGGACACCCGGGCGCGCGGTGTAGCGGCTGCGCCAGCGGCACGCCCGCCGCCGCGGCCAGCAACGCCGGCCACGCCGTTGCCTGCGACGGCATCACCAGGCCGCCGGACTCCACGCCGGCCGCGATCGCCCCGCCGATGACGGAAAACCGCGCAAACGCGTCGGCGCCGCGCGGGCCGGTGGCGTGGGCACCGGCGCCCTCGCACCCGGCGAGCAGCAGGGCCGACGCGATCGCGGGGGCACAACGGAGCAGGACAGACCGCACGGGCATCACAGTGTGCATTCTACCCGGGCGCAGCGCGGGCGTGGCGGCCGTAGCGCGGGTTCACGCGAGACCGAACGCATCCCACCCGTGCGCGCGAACGATCGCGCCGTGTTCGTCGAGACCCGGCGGCGGACGCCGCACCCTGCCCGGCCACTGCGGCGCAACGCCGGTGGCCGGCGAAGCCTTCACGGACCCGATCGCCTGCGCCACCGAGCGCACGACGCCCGCCGGAACCCCCGCGTGGCGCAGTCGCTCCATCCAGGTTGCCGCAGGTTCGCGGCGGACGGCCGCCCGGACGATCGCCACGACCTCGTCTCGATTTGCCACCCGCCCGGCGTTGGTCGCGAAGCGCGGGTCGCCGAGCGCCGGGTCCCCGAGCACGGCCACGAGCGCGGCGAACTGGGCGTCGTTGCCGACGGCAATGACCATCGGCTGGTCCGCCGCATCGAACAGCTCGTAGGGCACGAGGTTCGGGTGCGCGTTGCCCCAGCGCGTGGCCGCGGCGCCCGTCACGAGCGCGTTCTGGGCCACGTTCACGAGGGCGCCCACCGCGGATTCGTAGAGCGACACGCGGATCCGGCGCTGCACCGGCGCGCCGCCCCGCACGCCGGCGAGGGCCGCGAGGATCGCCACGGCAGCCTCCTTCCCGGTCAGCACATCGGCCAGCGCCACGCCGACCTTCATCGGCGCGCCGTCAGGCTCGCCGGTGATCGCCATCCACCCGGACTCGGCCTGCACCACGTAGTCGTATCCCGGCCGCGACGGGTCGTTGCCGAACCCCTGGATGGTGCACCACACCAGCCCCGGCTGGTCGGCGACGAAGGCGTCGGGGTCGAAGCCGCGGCGCTCGAGCGCACCGGGAATGAAGTTGTCCACCACGACGTCGGCGGTGCGCGCGAGGGCACGGATGAGCTCGGCGTCGCGCGGGTCGTCGAGGTCGGCGGCGATGCCGAGCTTGTTGCGGTTGCAGCAGAGGTAGTACGCACTCACGCCGCGTTCGTCCCACGGCGGCCCCCACCCGCGCGATTCGTCGCCAACGCCCGGCCGCTCGACCTTGATGACGTCGGCGCCGAGGTCGCCGAGCTGCATGGTGCAGAGCGGTCCGGCGAGTACTCTCGTGAGGTCGAGAACTTTGAGTCCGAAAAGCTGCAACTGGCTCATTTATGACGTTATACTGTCACTCTAGTGGTCAATAATCACGTAATAAACAGCGCACGATCACGGGAAAAAGCCCGAAGAAAAGGCTGAGAAACAGCGCAAACTGACAGCCCCCAACCGCTTGCCCGCCAACGATGTTTCCATATACTTGGCGCGTCTGCGTCGTACACCCTCGTCCGCCACCCCACCAGCCTCGGCGGGACGCCCGCAAGTCTCGACGCCGTTGACCGGTTGAACACCAACCCGTCGCCAAGTTCGCTCAAGGAGCACCACAGGAAATGTCCGACAAGATCACACCTCTCGCCCGGCCGGGGTCTCCCGGGGGCGGTACCACCCTGCCGGTGCGCCGGCACGCGGGCCACCGCGGAGCCGACGTACGCGACACGGTCGCCGAAATGGCGGCCAAGGCACAGGAAATCAGCATGGAGGCCGGGAGCAAGATGGCGGCCGCCATGAAAGATGTCATCAATGCCGCCGCCGGCACCGCCGCGTTTTCGATGGAGAGCGCGCGCGACCTCGTGCAGTTCATGGTGCGACGCAGCCAGATGACACAGGACGAGGCGGACAAGCTCATCGCCTCGGCCGAAGAAGCCACGCGCGGCCGCCGCGGCAAGAAGTCCGCTGGCACAAAAAAGGCCAAGGCGCCGGCGAAGAAGAAGCCGGCGAAGAAGAAGCCGGTCGCCAAGAAGTAGCCGCCGGCCCGGGCGGATGTCGCCGGCGCTCCCCCCAGGTGACGCGGTCGCGCTTGCGCGCGCACTCGTCGCGATCGATTCACGCAATCCGGTGCTCGTGTCGGGCGGTCCGGGCGAGGGCGCGTGCGCGCGATTCCTCGCGCAGGTGCTTGGCGATTGGGGGTTCCGCGTGGAGCTCCAGCAGGTCGCCTCGGGCCGGCCGAACGTCATCGCCCGCATCGGCACGCCGGGGGGCCGCAGCCTCTTGCTGAACGGGCACCTCGACACCGTTGGGACCGAGGGGATGGTGCACGAGCCGTGGGAGCCGGCCGTGCGCGACGGACGCGTGTACGGGCGCGGCTCGGCCGACATGAAGGCCGGCGTTGCCGCGATGTGCGTTGCCGCGTGGCGCGCGGCCCACGCCACGCCCGGCGGGCTCGGCGGCGAGGTGATCGTCACGGCCGTGGTGGACGAGGAGTACCAGAGCCTCGGCACGAGCGCGATCGTGGCCGGCGGTGTGACGGCCGACGCGGCGATCGTGACCGAACCCACGCGCCTCGCCGTGTGCACGGCGCACAAGGGCTTCGTGTGGGCCGACCTCTCCGTTCGCGGCGTGGCGGCGCACGGGAGCCGGCATGACGTGGGCGTGGACGCCATCGCCCTCGCCGCCCTCGTGGTCGCGGAGCTCGAGGCGTACCAGCAGCGCGAGCTCACGACGCGCTCGCACCCGCTGCTGGGCCGGCCGTCGCTCCACGCATCGTTCATCCGGGGCGGCACGGGTCTCTCGACGTATCCGGACGAGTGCACCGTGCAGCTCGAGCGCCGGACGATTCCCGGGGAATCGGCGGCCGACTTCGTGCGCGAGATCGAGGCGGCCGCCGCCCGCGTGCGCGCCGCGCGGCCGGAGCTCGACGTCGCCATCGTGCAGGGATTCTCGCAGGAGCCCAACGAGGTGCCCGCGTCGCACGCGGTGGTGGAATGCCTCACGGACGCGCTTGCGGCGCGACAGCTGCCCGCCCCGGTGGAGGGACTGTCGTGCTGGACCGACGCGGCGCTGCTCACGGCGGCCGGCATTCCCGCCATCTGCTTCGGCCCGGGCGACATCGCCGTGGCGCACGCGAAGGAGGAGTACGTCCCGCTCGCGGACGTGGACTCCGCGGCCGACGTCCTCGAGTCGGCGATCGTCGCGTGGTGCGGGACCGCCTGATGGCCCAGCTCACCGTGCGCGAGTACGACGCCCTCGAGGCGGCCATCCGCGACCGGCGTCGCGTGGTGGTGCGGCGCCGCCGGCAGGACGTGGTGGTGATTCCCGAGGGCCTCGTCATCCGCAACCGCCGCGAGGCCATCGAGGCGCGCCATCCCACCACGGGCGAACGCGTCGTGCTCTGGATCGACGAGGCCGAAAGCGTGGAGGTCGTGCCGGGGTGACGGACGGCCGCGAACTGGTGGCCGTGTACGCCGACGAATCGTGCCTCGGCAACGGCCGCGAAGGCGACAATCCGGGCGGCGCCGGCGTGCTGGTGGAGTACCGGCGGCCCGACGGCGCCCTCACGCGCCGCGACCTCTGGCTCTCGGAGCCCGCCACCACGAACAACCGCATGGCCCTCCGGTCGGTGATCGCCGCGCTGACGGGGCTCGCCGGCAAGGGCACGGCGTTCGACGTGCTCTTCACCACCGACTCGCGATACATCGTGGACGGGATGACGCAGTGGGTGCACGCGTGGGCGCGGCGCGGCTGGGCGCGCAAGGGCGGCGCGATCGAGAACCTGCCCCTCTGGTTCGAGGCGCTGCGCGCCGCGCGCGGGCATGGCGTGCAGTGGCAGTGGGTGCGCGGCCACGCCGGCCACGCGCAGAACGAGTACGCCAACCACCTCGCCACGCGTGCGGCCGCCGACCAGACGGCGTCGGGCGGGTTCGTGGCGTCGGCGTTCGACGCGTGGCTCGCCGCGGAACGCGCGGCCGGCGCGCGCCACGCCGACCCCGCGCCGTTTCCGGCGCGCGCCGGGTTCCGCGCGCACTCCGCGCTGCCGGCTCCGCCGGCCGCCTGAGCGCGGGGCGCGACCCCGCGGGCGGGTATACTTGGAGGCATGGAGGTCCCGTGACGGAACAAGCGTCTCCCGACATGCTCGACCGGCTCTTCGTCGCCCTCGTGCGGTCCGTGCGGCGGGAGCAGCCCGAGCGCCTCGCCACGGGCATGGACGTGGCCGAGTTCCTGCGCTTCGTGCCGTACAAGGCGGTGCGCGGCGAAATCGGCGCGGACACCGACGACGATTACGGGCAAGCCGTCACCCGCCTCCTGGCGGGCGAAGGCGGCTACGTGTTCGCGGACGAGCTGATGCAGGATGACCTGCGCGCCGAGCTTGGCGCGAAGAGCCCCGACCTCCAGGCTTACCGCTCCTACCTCAACGCGAAGATCGCGCTCGCGCAGGAGCGCGTCCGCTCCACGCTCGATGCGCTGGGCCCCGCGCCGGTGGCGAGCACTGCGGGAGCGCCGGCTCCGGCCGGCGCGGCCCCCAGGGCTGCGGCGCCAAAGGCCGCGGCGAAGGCGCCGCCCGGCGCCCCAGCCAGGGACAAGCCGGGCGCCGACGCT
>JAYEKC010000504.1:0-7219 GCA_034716715.1 Gemmatimonadota bacterium
GTGGAGGCCCTGCTCACCGCCGGCTCGTTCGGCGAACTGGTGGCCCGCTACAAGTACCTCCACCTGGTGGCGCTCCGCGACCGCGCGCTCGTCCAGCGCGTCGAAACGCTCGGCGAGCAGATCGGCGCACAGCGGGAGTCGCTCGTGCGGCTGCGCGCCGACGCCCAGCGCTCGCGCGAGGACAAGCAGGCGGAGGAGCGGCGGCTGCGGTCGCTCGAGCAGCAGCGCGGGCGCAGCCTCGTGCAACTCGAGGCGCAGCAGCGGCAGGTGGAGGCCCGCCTCGCGCAGATCCAGCGCGACGAGGCCCGGGTCGCCGCCCTGCTGGCGTCCCTCGAGGACGCCCGGCGCCGTGGCGAGGCGCCCGCCGGCGCGGCCCCACCGGCCGTCTCCACGTTGCGCACGTCCGACATGGGACGGCTCGACTGGCCCGTGGACGGCACCGTGCTGTACCGCTACGGGCGCCAGGTAAACCCCAACAACACGACGATCCGGTGGAACGGCATCGGCATCGCCGCCAAGGCCGGCTCGGCCGTGCACGCCGTGGAGGCCGGGGTGGTGGCGATCGCCGACCGTGTGGGGACGTATGGCCTCGTCGTGATCGTGAATCACGGCGAGGGCAACTTCACCATGTACGGCTCCCTCGACCGCGCCGACGTGCGGCAGGGCGAGGCCGTCGCCCAGGGCCAGGTGATCGGCACCGTCGGCACGTCCGACCCCGACCTCGAGCCCCACCTCCATTTCGAGGTGCGGCCCAACGGCCGCGCCGTGGATCCGCTCGACTGGCTCCGCCGCCGCCGATGACGGTCAAGCGCTGCGCCACGTGCAGCCGGTTCCGCCAGTACGAGGCGGACGACGTGTTCTGCGTGGTGTGCGGCAACGATACGCTCGAGGCCGCGTGCGCCTGCGGCCGGGCGTACGACTACGCCCTCGCGGAGGATGGCGCGGAGCTCCATTGCCCGCGCTGCGGACGCCGGCTCCGCGGCCGCGCCGACGGCGTGGAGTGACCGCCGGTTCGCGGCGCGGGACCTTGCCGGTGGCGCCACGCGGTGCACCACGCGGCGCCGCGCGCGCGCTGCGGCCGCGCCGGACCCCGGACCCCGACGTCCAGCTCCTCGGTGCCCATGTGTCCACCGCCGGCGGCGTGGAGATGGCCCCCGCCCGGGCCGATGCCATCGGCGCGACGGCGATGCAGATCTTCACGAAGACGCCGAGCCAGTGGCGCGAGCCGGTGGTGGGCACGGCGAGTGCGGCGGCGTTCCGCGCCGCGCGCGCCGCGAGCGGAGTCCGGTTCGTCGCCGCGCACGACAGCTACCTCATCAACCTCGCGTCGCCCGACCGCGCGCTCCGCGAGCGGTCGCTGGCCAGCTGTATTGCCGAACTCCGGCGGTGCCGCGCACTCGGCCTCGACGCCCTCTGCTCGCATCCGGGCAACTTCATCGACGACCGCGCCCGGGGCCTCGAGCGCAACGCGGCGGCGATCGTTCGCGCGCTCGACGCCGTGCCGCGAGGCCCGCGGCTGCTCCTCGAGCTCACCGCCGGCCAAGGCACCGTGCTGGGCTCCACGTTCGAGGAGATGGCCGAACTCATCGCCCGCATCCCCGGGCGGCTGCGGCGGCGCGTGGGCGTGTGCCTCGACACCGCCCACGTGTTCGCGGCGGGGTACGACCTCGCCCGCGACTACGACGGCGTCTGGGCCGGCTTCGACGGCACCATCGGCTTGTCGCGGCTGGGCATGCTCCATCTCAACGACTCGAAGGCGCCCCTCGGCTCGCGGCGCGACCGGCATGAGGTCATCGGGAAGGGCGCGATTGGCACCGCGGCATTCGCCCGCGTCATGCGCGACCCGCGCCTCGCCGGCATCCCGAAAGTCCTCGAAACGCCGAAGGGTGCCGACGGCGTGACGAACGACCGCCGGGCCATTCGCACGCTTCGCGCCTTCGCCCGGAGCCCGGGCCGGGAACCGTGAACCGCGTGACCGGGTATCGGATTCGGCCCGGTCGCCCGCGGCGAACCGCCTAACGCTCGGCCGGGCCGCGCCGTACACTTCCTTGGTGATGCCGCACCTCTCGCCAGCCGCCGCCGTCAGGTTTCGCCGAGTCGTTGGCGGCGTGCTGCTGGCGTTGCAGGGGCTGATCGCGGGATCGTGGGTCGCCGAGCCCGTGCGCGAGGTGCGCCTCGGCGCCCACGTGGAGGACCACGGCGTCCGGCACGTCGACCTGCACAGCGAGGCCAACTGCCTGGCCTGCGCGGCGCGGGCGATGCATGCCACGCTGGCCAGTGCGATCGAGGTCGCGGGGCCCGCCGCCGTGTCGTCGCGCACGCGGCCGGCGGCACCGGAAACCGCGAGCGCGCAGGCCGTTCCCGGGACCAACCGCTCCAGGGCGCCACCCGCCGTCGCTTGACGGACCGGCCCCGGACGGGGCCGACGTGCACGCCGCACTCCCGTGCGCGCGCAGCTGGTTCACAGGCAAGCGGAAGGCACATCCATGAAGATTCGGACACTCGTGTGCGCCGGGGCATGCATCGCCGGCGCCGGCGCGACGGCGTTCGCACAGGCGGGCGGCGTCACGCCGACGGCGGGCGTGCGGGCCGACACCACGCGGCTCACGCGGCAGGGCGCCATTCGCGCGGCCCTCCTCGCCAATCCCGGGCTCGACGTGGCGCGCGAACAGCTGGAGCAGGTGCGCGCCCAAGGCGTGGAGGGCCTCGCCATCCCCGACCCCGTCGTGGCCTACTCGCACAATGACGCGCCGGCGCTCACCAGGCTAGGCGCCGCCGCGAGCCGGAACCTGAACTTCGGGCTCGACATCCCGTTCCCCGACAAGTTCCGTCTCCGGCAGGCCATCGGGGCGGCGAACGTCAGGTCGTCGCAGGCGCAATACCTGCTGGCCCGGCAGACGATCGCCGCGAGCGCCGCGCAGGCGTACGACGCCGTGCTGGTCACCCGCCTCCGCCGGCGCGACCTGACCGACTCGCGCGACCTCGCGCGCC
Organism: Gemmatimonadota bacterium; assembly: GCA_034716715.1. Taxonomy (GTDB): domain Bacteria; phylum Gemmatimonadota; class Gemmatimonadetes; order Gemmatimonadales; family Gemmatimonadaceae; genus Fen-1231. The sequence goes on from JAYEKC010000504.1 coordinate 2,992, forward strand.
AGTTCCTCGACCGCACGCAGGCCCGGTTCAACGCGGGCACGGTCCCGCGCCTCGACGTGATCCGCGCCCAGACCGACCTGGCGCAGGCCGAGAACGACCTCATCGCGAACTCCCGCGACGTGGTCAACGCCGAGGCGGCGATGAACCGCCTCCTCGGCCGGCCGCTCGCGATGCCGTTCGTCGCGCTCGACTCGCTGGCCGTGCCCGCGATGCTCAACGAGCTGGTGGGGTACGAGACGCGGGCGTTCGCCAACCGGCCGGAGCTCGCGGACCTCGACGCCCAGATGCGCGCCGCCAAGGCCACCAGTTCGCTCGTGCGCGAGCAGACGTTCGCGCCCGACATCTCGCTTTCGGCGAACCGGGACTACGCGAGCGACGTCGGCACGCTCTACTCCGCGGGGCTCTCGCTGCCCATCCCGCTCTTCTTCTGGAGCCACGCGCGGGGCGACTTCGCCGAAACCCGGCACCGGGAACTCGAGGTCGCCGCGGCCATCCGCGACATGCAGGCCGCCGTGGGCCAGGACGTGCGCAACGCGTACGCCACCGCCGACGCGGCCATCCGCCAGGCGGCGTTCATCCGCGACAACCTGCTGCCGTCGGCGCAGGAGGCGTACCGCGTGGCCACCGTGAGCTACGGGCTCGGCGGCCTCTCGGCCCTCGACGTCCTCGACGCCCGCCGCACCCTCCTCGACGCGCAGGCCCAGTACGCCCAGGCCCTCGCCGCCGCCAACTCCGCCCGTTCAGACCTCGAGCGCGCCGCTGGCACGCCGCTCGCCTCCATCTCCGGGAGCAACCCGTGACCTCGTTCCGTTCCGTGCGCGCGAGCGCGCTGATTGCCGCGCCGCTGCTCGTGCTTGCCCTTTCCGCCTGCAGTTCCGACGCCGACAAGGTGGCCAGCGCGTCTGCCGCGCCCAAGGCGTTCACGCTCACGCCCGAGCAGCGCGCGAAAATCACCGTGGACACCGTGAAGCTCACCGAGTTCCAGCCGGTGCTCGAGGTCACCGGCACGGTGGCCTTCAACGGCGACCGGTCCACGCAGGTGCTGTCATCGATCTCCGGACCCGTTGCGCGCCTCGTCGCCCCACTGGGCGCACAGGTCGCGCCGGGCGACGTCCTCGCCACGGCCACTTCGCCGGACTTCGCAAGCGCCGTGGCCGACCTCCGGAAGGCCACCGCCACCCACGCCAACGCCATTCGCACCACGGCGCGCGCGGAGGCGCTCTTCAAGAGCGACGCGCTGGCCAGGGCCGACCTCGACCAGGCCGTCACCGACTCGACGTCGGCGGCTGCCGACCTCGAGGCGGCCGTGCAGGCGCTCCGGTCGCTCGGCGTGTCGGATGCCACCATCGCCGCGGTGCGCGACGGAGCCCCGGCCGCCCCGATCGAGGCCGCGATCCGCGCGCCCATCGCCGGCACGGTGGTCGAGCGGCTCGTGACGCCGGGTGAGGTGCTGGCGGCGGGCGCGACGGCCACGTTCACGGTGGCCGACCTCTCCACCATGTGGGTGAACGCCAGCGTCTACGGCGCCGACGTGACCCTCGTGCGCACCGGCGAGGCGGTGGACGTCGTGGTGGACGGCGTGGCGCGCCCCGTGCCCGGCCGCGTGGACTACGTGGCGCCGATCGTGGACCCGGCCACCAAGGCCACCGCCGTCCGCATCGTGGCGCAGAACCCCGGCCAGCTGCTCAAGCGCGACCTGTTCGTCCAGCTGCGCATCCGCTCCGACGTCCGGAAGCGCGGGCTGCTCGTCTCGTCGGCCGCCGTGCTGCGCGACGACGACAACCTGCCCTTCGTGTTCATCGCCGCCCCGGACGGCACGTTCATCCGGCGCCGGGTCACGCTCGGCCGCCACGCCGACCTGCAGTACGAGATCGTCGAGGGCCTGCAGGCCGGCGACCACGTGGTGAGCAACGGTGCGCTCTTCATCCAGTTCGCGGAGAGCCAATGAGCGCGCCCTCCGCTCCCCCGCCCGACACGCACGCCACGGGGCCGTCCGTCGCCAACCGGATCGTCCGGGCCTCGATCAACCAGGCGTTCCTCGTCGTCATCTTCGCGGTGACGCTGGTGGGCGTCGGCATCTGGTCGTTCACGCGGCTCCCGGTGGACGCCTACCCCGACCTTTCGCCGACGATGGTCGAGATCTCCACCCAGTGGCCGGGCAAGGCCGCCGAGGAGGTGGAGCAGCTCGTCACCGTGCCCATCGAGCGCGAGATGAACGGGGTGGAGCGCGTGAAGGTGGTGCGGTCCATCTCCCTCTACGGCCTGTCCGACATCCGCATCACGTTCGTCGACGGCACCGATCCGTACTTCGCGCGGCAGCGGGTGCTCGAGCATCTCCCCGACGTCGTGCTGCCGGACGGCGTGAGTGCCGGCCTGAGTCCGCTGTCGTCGCCGTCCGGCCTCATCTACCGCTACGTGGTCGAGAGCCCCGACCGCAGCGCGATGGAGCTGAAGGTCATCAACAACTGGATCCTGTCCAAGGCGTACAAGAGCGTCCCGGGCGTCGCGGACCTCGCCATCCTCGGCGGGAAGACGATGCAGTACCAGGTGAACGTCGACCCGGTCAAGCTCGCCGGCGCGGGCCTCAGCATCGACGACCTGTCCGCGGCCCTCTCCGCCAACAACGACAACTCCGGCGGCGGGTTCTACTCGGAGGGCGGCCAGTTCTACTACATCCGCGGGCTGGCGCGGGTGAGCACGCTGCAGGACATCGGCAACGTCGTCATCGCCAATCGGAACGGTATCCCGGTGCTGGTGAAAGACGTGGCCGACGTCGAAATCGGCTACGCGCCGCGCCTTGGCCAGTTCGGGTTCAACGAGGAGAACGACGCCGTCGAGGGCGTCATCCTGATGCGTACGGGCGAGCAGGCCCAGACCGTGCTCAAGCGCGTGCAGGCGAAGACCCGCGAGCTGAACGACTCGATCCTGCCGAAGGACGTAAAGGTCCACCCCTTCTACGACCGTAGCGACCTCGTGACGCTCACCACGCGCACGGTCGAGGGCAACCTGCTGCGCGGCATCGTGCTGGTGGTCGTCGTCCTGATCTTCTTCCTCTTCAACGTGCGGTCGGGGCTCATCGTCGCGGCGACGATCCCGCTGGCGCTGCTCTTCGCCTTCGTCTGCCTCGACCTCAAGAACATTCCCGCCAACCTGCTCTCCATCGGTGCCATCGACTTCGGCATCCTCGTCGACGGCGCGGTGGTGATGGTCGAGAACATCTACCGGCAGCTCGCCGAGCGGCACGGCACGACGTATTCCATCCGCGAGGTGGTGGCGGCGGCCGCCGCCGAGGTGGACCGGCCCATCGTCTACGCGGTGGCGGTGATCGTGGCGGGGTTTCTGCCGATCTATGTGCTCGCCGGTCCGTCGGGGCGCCTGTTCTACCCGATGGCCGACACGACGATCTTCGCCCTCGTGGGCGCCCTCATCCTCACGCTCACCGTCGTGCCGGTGCTCTGCGTGTGGGTCTTCCGCGCGGGCGTCCGCGAGCGCCCCAACCCGGCGTACGACTGGCTCCGGGCGCGCTACGAGCGCTCGCTGGACTGGTCGCTGCGGAACCCGATGAAGGTCGTCTGGGGAAGCGTGGCGGGGCTCGGCGTGTCCATCGCCATCGCGCTGTCGCTCGGCGCCGAGTTCATGCCCACGCTCGACGAAGGCGCGCTCTGGGTGCGCACGACGCTCCCGTATACCGTCTCGCTCGAGGAGTCGTCGAAGTACCCGCCGCAGGTCCGGGCCATCCTCAAGTCGTTCCCCGAGGTGACCGACGTCGCCTCCGAGCACGGCCGCGACGACGACGCCACCGACCCCACGGGCTTCTACAACGCCGAATACTACGTGGGCCTCAAGCCGTACTCGGAGTGGCGCGGAGAATTCCGGACGAAGCAGGACCTCATCGACGCGATCGACAGGAAACTGGAGGCGTTCCCGGGCATCATCGTCAACTTCTCCCAGCCCGCGAACGACGCGGTCCAGGAGGCCCAGACCGGCCTCAAGAGCGCCCTCGACGTCAAGGTGTTCGGCAGTGACCTCACCGTGCTGCAGGCCAAGGGGCTCGAGGTGAAGCACGCCATCGAGAAGGTCCGCGGCATCGCGCACGTCACGCTGGTCCAGGAGCTGGGCCAGCCCTCGCTCACGCTCACGGTGGACCGCGCCCGGCTCGCGCGGTACGGCCTCAGCGCCGCCGCCATCAACAGCCTGATCGAGTCCGCCATCGGCGGCAGCGTGGCCT
>JAYEKC010000504.1:7229-9439 GCA_034716715.1 Gemmatimonadota bacterium
CCTCCACCGTGGTGCAGGGCGAGCAGACGTTCGACCTCGTTGTCCGGCTCCAGGCGAAATACCGCGAAACGCCGGAAGCCATCGGCAACATCCTCCTCGCCACGCCCAACGGCGCCCAGATCCCGCTCCGGGAGGTCGCCCACGTCGCCGTCGGCAACGGCGCGGCGCTCATCTACCGCCAGAACAACTCGCGCTACATCGGCGTGCAGTACTCCATCGAGGGCCGCGACCTCGCCAGCGCCGTCCATGAGGCGCAGGCGGCCGTGGCGAAGATCCGGTTCCCCGCCGGCTACCGCGCCGTGTTCGGCGGCGAGTTCGAGGAATACAACGCGTCGCGCACTCAGCTGCGCATCGTGCTGCCGATCACGGTGGCGCTGATCTTCCTGCTGCTCTTTTTCCTCTACCACAACTTCAAGTTCCCGCTCATCACGGTGGTCGGCGTCGTGCTGTCCGCGCCGCTCGGCGGGCTCGTCGCGCTCGCGGTGACCGGCACGCCGTTCTCGGTGTCGTCGGGGATCGGCTTCCTCGCCCTGTTCGGCGTCTCCGTCCAGACGGCCGTGGTGTACATCTCGTACGCCAACGAGCTGCGCATCGCCGGCCGGAGCATCGTCGACGCCACGCGCGAGGCGGCAGTGCTGCGCCTGCGGCCGATCATGATGACGGCCCTCGTCGCCGCCTTGGGTCTCCTCCCGGCGGCCGTCTCCACCGGCGTGGGTTCCGACTCGCAGAAGCCCTTCGCCCTCGTCATCGTCGGCGGCCTCTTCTCGCGGCTGCTCATCAGCGTGTTGCTGATGCCGGTGCTCTACCAGATGGCCGCCCGGACGGGCGACCACCTCGAGGTCTAGGCGATGCGCCCCCGCCCGCGGAACACGCGGAGAACGGCGCCGAACGAACGCCGAAGAAACGGCGCCGCCGGGCGTCCCGTGCCGCTAAGTTTTAGGTCCATATGAGAAGAGAAGACGCGCTCGACTACCACGCGCGCGGACGCCCCGGCAAGATCGCCGTCGTCCCCACCAAGCCGCTGACCAACCAGCGCGACCTGTCCCTGGCCTACAGCCCGGGCGTGGCCGAGCCCTGCCTCGAGATCAAGGCCAACCCCGACGACGTCTTCAAGTACACGGCCCGGGGCAACCTCGTGGCCGTGGTGACCAACGGCACCGCCGTCCTGGGCCTCGGCAACATCGGCGCGGCGGCCGGCAAGCCCGTGATGGAGGGCAAGGGCAACCTCTTCAAGCAGTTCGCCGACATCGATGTCTTCGACCTCGAGGTGAACTCCGAGCAGGCCGACGACGTCGTCCGCTTCTGCCAGTTGCTGGAGCCCACGGTCGGCGGCATCAACCTCGAGGACATCCGCGCCCCCGACTGCTTCTACATCGAGGAGACGCTGCGGAAGACGATGAAGATCCCCGTCTTCCACGACGACCAGCACGGCACGGCCATCATTTCCGGCGCCGCGCTGCTCAACGCCCTCGAGGTGGTGGGCAAGCAGATCGAGGACGTGAAGGTCGTCTTCTCCGGCGCCGGCGCCGCCGCGATCTCCACGGCCGACCATTACATCCGGCTTGGCGTGAAGCGCGAGCACCTCATCATGTGCGACCGGCCCGGCGTGATCTACGAGGGCCGCGCGGAGCACATGGACCCGTACAAGGCCCGCTTCGCCGCGAAAACCAGGGCGCGCACGCTGGCCGAGGCGCTCGTCGGCGCCGACGTGTTCGTCGGCCTCTCCGCCGCCGGTGCGATGTCGCAGGACATGGTCCGCTCGATGGGCCCGCGCCCGATCATCTTCGCGCTCGCCAACCCGGTGCCCGAGATCCTGCCGGGCGAGGTGAAGGCCGTGCGTAGCGACGCGATCGTCGCGACGGGCCGGAGCGACTACCCCAACCAGGTCAACAACGTCCTCGGGTTCCCGTTCATCTTCCGCGGCGCGCTCGACGTGCGTGCCACCGAGATCAACGAGGAAATGAAGATGGCGGCCACGCGCGCGCTCGCCGCCCTCGCCAAGGAGGACGTGCCCGACGACGTGGCCCAGCGCTACGGCCTCACGTCCGTGCGCTTCGGGCCCGACTACCTCATCCCGTTCCCGTTCGACCCGCGCGCCCTGCTCTGGGTCACCCCGGCGGTGGCATGGGCCGCCGTCGCCAGCGGCGCCGCCCGCGAGATGATCGACCTCGAGCACTACCGCGACCAGCTCGAGAACCGGCTCGGCCGCG
>JAYEKC010000505.1:0-9436 GCA_034716715.1 Gemmatimonadota bacterium
TGACGCGCACCTGTTCACCCCGGGACCCGCGCTGCAGTGGAAGCAGATGGACAACCGGAACGACGAGTTCTGGGGGCACCAGACCTTCATTGGCGAGAACCCGCCGCTCGAGGCAGTGATCGCCTACCACCTCAAGAAGCCCGTGGCCGGCCTCGCCCTGCGCATCGTGGGCAACGGGCGCACCGTACGCGATGTCGAGATTCCCGCCGCGAAGAACGCCGCGGGCATCCAGATGGCGTGCTGGGACCAGCGCGTGGCGCCAATCGAGGCCGATAGCACCGCCTCCACCGGTTTCGGCGGGCGCGGCGGCGGTGGCCGTGGAGGCCGCGCCGGGCCCCCTGCCGTGCCCGGCATCCCGATCCCCGTTCCGTCGGCCGGCTACCTTCCGAACAATCCGTGCGACGATGGCAGCGGCGGCGGTGGCCGCGGCGGCTTCGGCGGGTTCGGCGGCGGCGGCACTGCCGGTCCCTACGTCGCGCCGGGCGCTTACACCGTGCAACTCGTCGCGGGCGGCAGTGTCCTCGATTCCAAGCCCCTGACGATCGTCGGCGATCCGGCCGTGCGGCTCGCCAGCGGAGACCGCCGGAAGTACGACGACGTCGCCAACGACCTGCACGAACTGCAGCGCCGCGCCATGGAGGCGCAGGCCGCGCTCAACCAGCTCAATCGCGAGGTAACCGCCGCCGCGCCCAAGGTCAGGGACGGCGCGTCCATTCCGGCGAACGTCAAGTCCGACTTCGAAGCGTTCACGAAGGCGTTCGACGACGTCAAGAAGAAGTTCGGCGCCGGCGCCGCGCCGGGTGCCGGCGGCCGGGGCGGCGGTGGTGGACGCGGCGGCGCCCCCATGGACCCGGACAACGTCCTCGGCCGCATCACGCAGGCCAAGACCGGCGTGCTCGCCTTCTGGGAAACCCCCAGTCCCGCCATCATGCGCCAGTACAATGAAGCGAAGGCGATGCTGCCCCGCGCCATTGCCGACGCGAACGGCATCATCACCCGTGCCAACACCCTGAGCCAGGCGCTCAAGGCCCAGGGAATCACCCTGACCGTCCCCGCGACGATCAAGTAGCCGTTCACCCCGCGCCGCGCTGCCGCGGCCTGCTGTGAGGAATATGCTGATGCGTGTTCGACAATCGTTGCTCACCGTCCCGCTCGTGGTTGCGGGCGCCGTGCTCCTGGGCGCCGCCTGGCGCAGCGACCGCGTGGCCGAGGCCCGCGGCGCGGAAACGACCATCCGGGCCGCGCTCGACACGACCCTGATGCGCAACTACCGCTGGCGTGCGATTGGCCCCGACCGCGGCGGCCGCTCCATCGCGGTCAGCGGCGTCCGCGGGCGGCCCAACGAGGCGTACTTCGGCGCCGTGGGCGGCGGGCTGTGGAAGACCACCGACAGCGGCGAAACGTGGAATCCCGTCACCGACGGCCAGGTCAACAGCGCGTCCGTCGGCGCCGTGGCCGTCTCCGAGACCAACCCCGACATCGTCTGGATCGGGATGGGCGAGACGTGCATCCGCGGCAACATCATGTCCGGCGACGGCGTGTACAAGAGCACCGACGGCGGCAAGACGTGGACGCACATCGGCTTCGAGTCGAGCGAGAACATCTCGAAGATCCGCATCAACCCGCTCAACCCCGACATCGTGTACGTGGCGGCGTTCGGCAAGATGAGCGCGCCCAACGCCGACCGCGGCGTGTACCGCACCACGGACGGCGGCAAGACGTGGAAGAAGGTCCTCTTCCGCGACGACAAGACCGCTGCGATCGACATCTCCATCGACCGCACCGACCCGCGCGTCATCTACGCCTCGATGTGGGAGGCGTTCCGCAAGGAATACACGATGTCGTCCGGCGGGCCGGGCTCCGGGCTCTTCAAGTCCACCGACGGCGGCGACACGTGGACCGAGATCACCCGCGCGCCGGGCTTCCCGCAGGCCGGCGTCGTGGGCCGCATCGGCGTCGCCGTGTCCGGGGCCAACCCGAATCGCGTGTACGCCCTCTACGAGCACGACGACGGCGGGCTCTTCCGCTCCGACGACGCCGGTCGGACCTGGGCGCTCGTGAACGACAGCCGCAACATCCGCCAGCGCGCGTTCTACTACACGCACGTCCACGCCGACCCGAAGAACGCCGACGTCGTGTACATGCAGAACACGTCGCTCTACCGCTCCACCGACGGCGGCAAGACGATGCAGAGCATCGGCGGCTCCCACGGCGACAAGCACGACCTCTGGATCGACCCGGACAACCCGCGGCACCTCGTGGAAGGCAACGACGGCGGCGGCACCGTGTCGCTCGACTACGGCGAGAACTGGACCGACGAGGACTATCCCACGGAGCAGTTCTACCACGTGATCACCACCGCGCACGTGCCGTACCACGTCTGCGGCTCCCAGCAGGACAACAGCACGCTGTGCGTGCCGAGCGACTGGAACCTGGCCGGCGCCGGGTTCGGCGGCGGTCGTGGCGGTCGTGGCCGTGGCGGGTTCGGCGGCGGCGCCCCGGCGGCGCCGCGCAACGACGCGCAGATGGCGGCCGGCGGCATGGAGCACGCGTACCAGGCCGGCGGTGGCGAGCCCGGCTACATCGCCGCGGACCCGCTCGACCCGGACATCTTCTACTCCGGCACCAACAACGGCGGCTACATCAACAAGATCAACCGCCGCAACGGCTACAGCCGCGAGGTGAACCCGTACCCGTGGTTCTACTCGGGCGAGCCGTCGAACGAGATCCCCGAGCGCTGGCAGTGGACGTTTCCCATCATCTTCTCCAAGGCCAACCCCAGGCTCCTGTTCACGTCGTCGCAGCGGCTGTGGAAGACCACCGACGGCGGCCGCAGCTGGACCGCCATCAGCGGCGACCTCACGCGCCACGACCCGGCAACGATGGGCCACTCCGGCGGCCCGATCACCGGCGACATGAACGGCCCCGAGGTCTACGCCGTGATCTTCTCCGTGGGCCCCGGCAAGAAGAACGCGAACGTCGTCTGGACCGGTTCCGACGACGGCCTCGTGCACGTGACCCGCGACGGCGGGAAGACGTGGACCAACGTCACGCCGAAGGACCTGCCCGCGTTCGCGCGGGTGAGCCAGATCGACGCCTCGTCGTTCGACGACGGGACCGCGTACTTCTCGGCCCGTCGTCCGCTGATGGACGACAAGACGCCGTACCTGTACCGCACGCACGACTACGGAAAGACGTGGACGAAGATCGTCACCGGCATCCGCGCCGATGACTGGATGCACGCGATTCGCGAGGATCCCACCCGCAAGGGCCTGCTCTACGCCGCGGGGCAGCACGGCATGTACATCTCGTACAACGACGGCGACACGTGGGAGTCGCTGCGCCTGAACATGGCCGACGTGCCCGTCTCCGACATCATCGTCGAGGAGAACGACCTCGTCATCGCCACGCACGGCCGCGGGTTCTACGTGCTCGACAACATCGCCCCGCTCCGGCAGTACAACGCCGAGGTGGCCGCCGCGCCCAACGCGTGGCTCTTCGCGCCGCCGCAGGCGATGCGATCGGGAACCGGCGCGAGCTTCACCTACTGGCTCAAGAAGCCCGCGTCACGGGTGACGGTGGACGTGCTCGACTCGGCCAACAAGGTGGTGCGCAGCTTCGGGCCACCCGAAGCCGGCCAGGGCGGCGGCCGCGGTGGCCGCGGCGGCGGAGGCGGTGGTCGCGGCGGGTTCAACCCCACTACGACCAACACGCTGGGCCTCAACCGGTTCACCTGGGACCTCCGGTATGAGTCCGCCACCAGCTTCCCCAACATGATCCTGTGGGGCGCGAGCGTCGCCGGCCCGATGGCACCGCCGGGCACGTACAAGGTGCGGCTCACCGCCGACAACTACACGCAGACGCAGGCGTTCAAGGTGGTGCGCAACCCGGCGTTCACGGACGTTTCCGACGCCGACCTCCGCGCGCAGTTCGCCCTGTCGATGCAGATCCGCGACAAGGTGACCGAGGCCAACCAGGCCGTGATCGACGCCCGACGCGTGAAGAGCGAGGCGGCCGACCGGATGAAGCAGAAGGCCGACGCGAAGCTGAAGGAGACAGGCGAGCGCCTGACGACGAACCTGAGCGACGTCGAGGACGACATCTACCAGGTGAAGAACCAGAGCGGCCAGGACCCGCTCAACTTCCCCATCCGCATCAACAACCGGCTCGCCAACCTGCTCTCCATGGTGCAGCGCGGCGACGGCGCGCCGCTCGCCAACTGGCCGTCGCTCTTCGAGGAATACAAGAAGGTCCTCAAGGTGCAGACCGACCGCATGGCCAAGGTGTACGCAACGGACCTCACGGCATTCAACGCCGAACTGAAGCGGCTTGGATTGCCGGTGATCAATCCGCCGTGCGCTACGGGCCAGGCGTGCACTGTCGTGCCCTAGCCTTGCCCGGGCCGAGGTAGCCCGAGGCACGCCGGCAACGCACGACCAGCAGGCCACGCGGAAGCGGATGTAGCTTCCGCGTGGTCTGCGTGTTTTTGTGGCCATCATCCTGCAGCAAGGCAGGCGAGATGCTGAAGCGACTTGTCGCGCTCTGCGCGCTCTGTGTGTTCGGCGGCGCCGCCCGGCCGGTGCGAGCCCAGAGCCCGGTGGCGTTCCCGAAGGAGGTGTACGAGGCACGGCGCGTGCGCCTCGCCGCCCAGGTGAAGGGCGCGGCCATCATCGTACCGGGGCGGTACCTCGTCGGCGCACACGACCTGCCACGGCAGGACCCGGATTTCTGGTACCTCACCGGCGTCGAGTCACCCTACGCCGTCCTCGTCATCGCGCCGGACAGCCGGCCCGGTGCGCGGGCAGGCGCGCTCCGCACCACGCTTTTCCTGCCCGACTCGTTCCAGTTCGCCGGCGCACAGTTCCCGCAAGAGGATTCCGCGTTCCGCCGCGCCCCGTGGAACATCCCGCGCCAGCGCCTCGCACCCGGCGAGGGCGCCGTCCGGGCAACGGGAATCCCCGAGGCGTACCGCGTTCGCGATCTCCTCGCCCGTCTTGGCGAAGCCGTCGGAAAGGCACGCACCGTCTACCTTCCCACGTCGTTCGACTCGCTCTACGCCCCGCTCGGCATGCTCGCGCCGCGCACCGTCGAGGAGCAGGTGTCGCGCGCCATCGCGTCCGGGCTCGGCGACCGCGAGGTCAAGGACGTCACGCCGCTCATCCGCCGCATGCGGCTCGTGAAGGACACGTTCGAGGTCGCCGCGCTGCGCAAGGCCGCCGACATCAGCGCGCAGTCCATGGTGGCGCTGATGCGCGAGGTAAAGCCCGGGATGAACGACCTCGCGGCGGCAGGGCTGCTCGAGTACGAGTGGAAGAAGCGCGGCTCGCAGCGCGCGTCGTTCGCGCCGATCGTCGCCTCGGGCCCGAACGCGATGACGTTCTTCACGATCATGGGCGAGCAATACCAGGCCGTGGACCGCGTCATGGCGCCAGGCGACCTGCTGTTCGTGGACTACGGGGCCGCCGAGTACCGGACGTATGCGTCGGACATCTGCCGCACCATCCCGGTATCAGGCCGCTTCGCGCCGCTGCAGCGCAAGTACTACGACATCGTGCTCGAGGCGCAGGAAGCGGCAATTGCCGCGGTGAAACCGGGCGCGATGATGCTCGACGTCATCCGCGCCGCGGCACGCGTGTTCAAGAAGCACGGCCTCGATTCGCTCGAAAGCCCGGCGCGCATGGGCGTTGACCACGTGTGGGGCGTGATGCCGTCGCCCACGCATTACATCGTGCGCGATCAGGGCATCACGAAATACACGCGCTACGGCGCCGGCGTGCGCGACATCGGCCACCACGTGGGCCTCGATGCCACGGACAGCCGCGACTGGACCGTGCCCCTCGCTTCCGGGATGGTCATCACCATCGAGCCCAAGCTCTACATCCCGGACGCGCAGGTCGCGATCATGATCGAGGACATGATCCTCGTCACTCCCACGGGCCGCGATAACCTGTCGGCCGCGGCGCCCAAGCGCGCCGCCGACATCGAGCGCCTGATGGGCAGGCGCTAGCCGCCCGCGCCCCAGCGGTCCACCATCCGCCGGATGGTGCGCAGGTTGCGCCACGTGCTCTTCACGCCGAGCGCGCGGTCGAACGCGTTGGCGCTGAACTTCGATTGCCCCTGCCCGATGTCGGAGTGCCACCAGGCCTCGGTCCCGCTGGCGGCGAACCGGTCGTGCGACGAGGCGAGCGCAAGGAACTTCTTCTTCGCGCCCGCGTCGAGCGGCGCCTTGAGGAAACCCACGAGGTAGGTCGGCGCGTCGTGGATTCCCGCGAACGGCTCGGCCGTCCCGATCGCCGACAGCTCGGCGAAATCCCGAATGAAGGTCTCGCTGGCATAGCCGAGCGTGCGCTCGATCGCGTCCTCGATCGTGCGCTCGAGCTGCGCGCGGCTGCCCGGCGGCGAATCGAACACGATGTTGCCGCTGGCGATGAAGCTCTCGACGTTCGCAAAGCCAAGCCGCGTGAAGATCCGCTTCAGCTCGTCCATCTTCACCACGCGCCCGCCCACGTTGAGCCCGCGCATGAATGCTGCGTAGCGCAGCGTGGCGGCCCGCACCCGAGCCGGCATCAGGCGCGGACGACCGCCGTCTTCGGAATCCCCTTGATGCTCATCGCCCCCACGTGCCGGATCGCCGTGAGCGTCTCGGCGCGCAGCAGGTCGAGCACCCGCTCGACGCCGGCCTGCCCGAATGCGGCGAGACCCCAGAGGTAGGGCCGGCCGATTCCAACCGCGTCGGCGCCGAGCGCGAGGGCCTTCACGACATCCGTGCCCCGCCGTACGCCGCTGTCCACGAACACCGGCACGCGTCCTTTCACCGCCGCCACGATCTCGGGAAGTGTCTCGATCGACGAGCGCCCGCCATCGTCCGCGCGCCCGCCGTGATTCGACACATGAACGCCATCAACGCCATACTTGAGCGCCAGTTCGGCATCTTCGTGCGTCGCGATCCCCTTCACGAAGATCCTCATCTTCACCGTGTCCCGAAGCTTGCCGATCAGGTCCCAGGTCACGCTCGGGTACGTATACGGAAGCATGTTCGCGCCCAGGCCGTCGAACATGGGCTTTCGCTTCATGTCGCCCGTGCCGCCGCCGCTGCCACCACGCGACGTCTCGTGGCAGTTGTCGCACTTGCGCGTGTCGGCCCGGCGGCCACGCTCGAGCGTGACGCGGTCGCTGCCCGGATTCAGGTCCGCGGTCAGCACGAGCGCCGGCGATCCCGCCGCCTCGGCCCGCTTCACCATCTTCCTGCACGCGTCCCAGTCGCGGGGCGGATAGAGCTGGTACCACACCGGTCCGCCACGCTCGGCCATCGCTTCCTCGATCGACGTCGTCGCCACGGTCGAGAGCATCTGCAGCGTGTTCTTCGCCTTCGCCGCGCGTGCCACGGCCACCTCGCCCAGCGGGTGCGCCATCTTGTTGCTCCCGGTGGGGCAGATGAACACCGGGCTGTCGTACTTCTGCCCCAGCGCCGTGATGGAGAGGTCCACGTTCGAGACGTCGATCAGCCGGCGTGCGCGCAGCTGGAACTTCTGGAAGCCCTCCCGGTTGGCGCGCAGCGTGTCCTCGTTGTCCACGCCCGTCGCGATGTACGCCCAGTGCGCGGGCGGGAGCTTGTCGTGCGCCACGGCCTCGAAGTCGAACACGTCAAGGGCGTCGCCCGCTGCGGCGATCAGGGCCCGCTGCTGGCCCTGCGGAGCCGCGAGCACCGCACGTGCCCAATCGGGAAATGCCCCGGCGAGCGGGCTGGCGGCCACGAATCCGAGAAAGGCGCGCCGCGAGAAGGAGAGGGGTTCCATGCGGCAATTCTACGGCCTGCTCCCGAACTCCCGCCATCGCTGGCGTGTTCGCACCAACGGGAGAGGAGCTGGCGCCTGCCAAGCACCTATCCGCGGGCGAACGCTAGGAGCACGGAGATGTTGTCGTTGTCGGCGACGTGCAGGGCCACGCGGTACCGGTCGGCAAGGTCCCCGGGCGCCAGCCCCGACGAAGCGCCCCACGTGAACGGCGCCTGGCCGAGTTCGACGACGAGACAGTCGGCCATGAGGCGCGTCACCCGGCCATTCCCCCGCTCGAACGGACGGACCTCCGTCAGCCGGTGGTGGAACCGGACGGCGATTTCGTCGGGGTGGTACGCCTCGCCCTGGATCCAGCCCCGGGCCCTGGCGATGACGTCCTCGACGCGCGTCGAAACGGTCCACGCCGGAACACCCACGCCGGCCTTCGTGCGGCGGTAACGGCCGGCGTGCTCCCAGGTCTCATCGAACATCTTCTTGTGCAGGGTCCGCAGGAACCGGCCCGTCAGAACCGACCCGCGGCGGGGCCTCTGCTCTAGCCACGACAACGCCCGCGCGATGTTTGCTTGCTCCCACGCGGCCAGCTCGTACCGTGTGGCGACGTGCAGCGGGATCAGCGCGCGACGCTCTGCGGGCTCGAGGACCCAGCCGGGGGCTGGGAGAGCAAGTGTGCTCATTGCTATCGCACGCGCCGGGCCCGGCCGTGATAGCGCGGCGGCGGCGGCGGCGGCTCACCCGCCTTCGGTTCGCCAGCCCAGAGGGCGCGAGATCGCTCGGCGGCGAGATGACCGGCTAGTTCCTCGAGCTGGTGCTCCATCTCGTCCGGGCCAACGACGTGGGAATCGAGGCGCATCGAGTGCGCGATCCGCCGCAGCTGCCGTTCGGCCTGCTTTCGCCCCTGACGCATCAGCACCTGCTGGAGCGACCCGCGGGGCACGACCGCGTACACCACTTCACAATCCATCGCATCAGCCGCCTTGCGCAGCGATGTCCAGGTCGCGGTCTGCCGTTGCTCGGCTTTCTCGAGTTGCAGAACCGCCTGACGGGTTACGCCCATTCGTTCCGCCAGTTGGGCCGTGGTCATTCCAAGCGCCTGGCGCATCGCCCTGACCCACCCGTCGCGCGGAGCGCTCATCTGCTCGATCTCGCGAAATCTCTCGAGTCTCTCTTCGAGCTGCCGCAGTTGGATGACGCTAAGTCGTTTAGTCATATGCGTTTCCCGCGCAATTGCCGGGTTCGCCACTCTCGACCAAAACGACGATCGAAAGAATAAGCTGTCACATATAGCGCTCAATGACAAGAAAATAATTGTCATCAAACGGCATTTCGGCCGCATCTATCGTGCCGCCAGGCAAGCCGTATTTTTCTCTCCGATCGCCGCCTAACGTCCGGGAGAGGAGTGCGATTGCCGCCATTCGACGTCGTTATTCAGCACCTCGAGCTCGAGCACGGCGACTTCCGTCCGAAGACGGTCGAGCGCCCCGGCGTTTCGTTTTCGCACGTCGAAACACCGATGCCGGAACTGAACCGGTTCTTCTACGCGGCGATTGGTGGGAGGTGGTTCTGGCTCGATCGCAGGCCCTGGAACCTGCAGCGGTGGACCGCGCACCTGGCCGATCCGGTGCGAATCGAAACCTGGATCC
>JAYEKC010000506.1:0-1842 GCA_034716715.1 Gemmatimonadota bacterium
TCGCGGGCGTCGCGGGCGTCGCGGGCGTCGCGGGCGTCGCGGGCGTCGCGGGCGGCCCGGGCGGCGCGGGCGGCATCGGCGAGCCACGTGCGTGCGTGCATGCCGGTCTCGTCGAACGCGTCGTCCTCGGCGCGGGCCACTCCGGCGGCGATCAGCCCCTCGAGCGCGGCGGGGTCCCCAACCGCGTCCCAGTCAATCGTTGCCTCCCCGGGAAACTCGGCGGCGATCCACCGCGCCACGTCGAACGCCCACGCATAGCGCGACGTGGTGCCCGGGGCGCCCGAGTCGTCGCCGCGCTTCCGGACGCGTGCCGGGGCGCGTTGCATCTCCCGAGCCACTCGGGCCATCGCCCGCCGCGCGAGTCGCAGCACTTGTGGCGAGTCGGGAAAGGCGTGGAGGAACAGGAGGTCGTCGTGCAGCCGCGCGAGCGCGGCCCACGAGCGCGTGCCCGGCCCCTGCGCGGCGAGCTGCGCGAGCAGCCGCGACTTGCTGCGCGAGGCCGCGTCGTCGAACCTGCCGCGGAGGCGGTGCAGGGCATCGGGGGTACGCACCAGCCCATGGTGCGCCCGTGTGAGGGAATCGGTGGTCGGGGATGCACCCGCACGACTGCCCTGATTTCCCCGACGGCACGGCGGCGGCTGGAGGGCAGATTCGCCAATCGTGAGTTCTCCCAACTACTCCGAGTTGAAGGCCAACGAGTGGACCAGGCCCCTCGTGCAGGGCGTCGTGGCGTTGCTCGTGTTCGAGACGCTGACGGGCCTGGCGAACTACCTGCTGCCGTTCAGCGTGCCGAACCAGGTGATGGTGCTGCTCCACACCGCGGCCGGCTTCGTCCTCATCGTGCCGTACGTCGCCTACCAATGGCGGCACTGGCGCATCTACAGGTCCCTGTCCGCCACGCACGTCTCGCTCACGGGTTACTTCGCGATGGCGATGGTACTGGCGCTCATCGTGTCCGGCGTCGTGCTCGCGGTGCAGGCGGCCTGGTGGACGCGCATTTCGCCGGCGTGGGACGCGGCGCACCTCCTTGCGACGGCCGGCCTGCTGGCGTCGCTTGCGCCGCACCTCGTCACGCTGGTGCGCCGCGCGTCGCGCGCCGCGGAGGGCGCGCGGCTCAAGCCCGCGTCGCGCACGTTCGTCCGCCGGGCGACCATCTGGGGCGTGGCGCCGCTCGTGCTCGCCCCGGCGCTGGCGATGCTCTACCGCCCGGTGCCGCTGAAGGACTCCCTGCCGGCCGACTACAGCTACGTGTACGGAAAGGACCGACCGTTCGCGCCCAGCCTTGCGCGCACCGCGAGCGGCGGCGCCTACGACTCCCGGTCGTTGAGCGGATCGGCGTCGTGCGGTACCGGCGGCTGCCACACCGAGGTGTACAAGGAGTGGGAGGTGAGCGCCCACCGCTACTCGGCGATGGACGCGGCGTTCC
This sequence comes from Gemmatimonadota bacterium, assembly GCA_034716715.1. Classification (GTDB taxonomy): domain Bacteria; phylum Gemmatimonadota; class Gemmatimonadetes; order Gemmatimonadales; family Gemmatimonadaceae; genus Fen-1231. The sequence continues at coordinate 1,427 of JAYEKC010000506.1, forward strand.
AGAAGGTGCAGTCGGTGATGGGCGAGCAGAACGGCCCCGAGTCCACGCGTTACTGCGGCGGGTGCCACGACCCCATTTCGCTCTTCTCCGGCACGAAGAACATCTTCACGAAGGACCTGACCAACCTCGCCGGCTATCAGGAAGGCGTGTCGTGCATTGCGTGCCACGCGATCAGGGAAACGGACACGAAGGGCAACGCGGCGTACGTGATGTCCCAGCCCGGCCGGTACATGTTCGAATACTCGGATACCGTGGGGTATCCGCGCCTGATCCGGGATTTCCTGATCCGCTCGTATCCGCGTGCCCACGTGGCGACGCTGCAGCACAAGCTCTTCAAGAGCCCCGAGTTCTGCGCGGGCTGCCACAAGCAGTTCATCGACAAGGAGATCAACAAGGTTGGCTGGGTGCAGCTCCAG
>JAYEKC010000507.1:0-1836 GCA_034716715.1 Gemmatimonadota bacterium
GACGGCCGGCCCGACATCATCGCGCTGGCGAGCGGCCTGCGCGAGCTCCGGTGGTACGAGAACCCCGGCTGGCAACGGCACGTGCTGGTGAGCGGCATCAGCGCTCCCATCAACGCGGCGGCGTTCGACGTGGATGGCGACGGCATCCCGGAGGTGGCGCTGGCGCACGGGTTCTCGACCGAATACGCAAAGAGCGCCGGGAACGTGTCCATCCTCACACACGGCGCGGACCCGGCGCAGCCGTGGACCGCGCGCGACATCGACAGCGTGCCGACGTCGCACCGGCTTCGGTTTGCGGACATCGAAGGCAACGGGCGGAAGGTCCTGGTGAATTTCCCCCTCATCGGCGCCAAGGCGCTCGCGCCGGAGTACCGGGATGCGACGCCGCTCTACGCCTATCGGCCCGGCGACTGGAAGCGGGAGCTGATCTCGGATGCCGATTCGGGCGTCGTCCACGGCGTGTTCCCGGTTGCGTGGGATGGCGGCCGGCGCGAACAGCTGCTCAGCGCCAGCTTCACCGGCGTCTTCAGGCTCGATTACGCCAACGGCGCATGGAAACGGACGAAGCTCGTGGGCGGCGCACCGGCGCCGTGGCCAAAGAGCGGGGCCAGCGAGATCGTCGTCGGGCACCTGGGGCGCGAGCGGTTCCTCGCGACCATCGAACCCTGGCACGGGAATGAGGTCGTGATCTACCGCGAGTCGGGCGGCGCGTGGCGCCGGCACGTCGTGGACACCACGATTGCCGATGGCCACGCGATCGTCATCGGCGACTTCGACGGTGACGGCAACGACGACGTGATCGTCGGCGAACGGCAGGGCCATCGCAGCGTGTACCGATACCGCGCCGTAGACGTCCGCCGGGACGTGTGGGTGCGCAGCGTCATTGACGACGGCCACATGGCCGCGGCCGGCTGCGCCGCCGGCGACCTGAACAACGACAAGCGGCCCGACCTGGTCTGCATCGGCACCGCGACCGCGAACCTCAAGTGGTACGAGAACCGGCCGTGACGCCGACGGTCGGCGCGTGACGGAAATGACGACCCGCCTCTCGGCCGCCCTCGCCGGCCGCTACCGCATCGAGCGCGAGCTCGGGGCGGGCGGCATGGCCACCGTCTACCTCGCCCACGACGAGAAGCACGACCGCCACGTCGCACTCAAGGTCTTGAAACCGGAACTTGCGGCCGTAATTGGCGCCGAGCGCTTCCTGAACGAAATCAAGACGACGGCCAACCTGCAGCATCCGCACATCCTGCCGCTCTTCGATTCGGGGCAGGTGGACGGCACCGTGTTCTACGTGATGCCGTTTGTGCAGGGCGAGTCATTGCGCGACCGGTTGACGCGCGAGCGCCAGCTGCCCGTCGGAGATGCGATCCGCATCGCCACCGAAGTGGCGGGCGCGCTGGACTACGCGCACCGCCACGGCGTGATCCACCGCGACATCAAGCCGGAGAACATCCTGCTGCACGACGGGCAGGCGCTCGTGGCCGATTTCGGCATCGCGCTCGCCGTAAGCCGGACCGATGGCGGCTCGCGACTCACCGAGACGGGGATGTCGCTCGGCACGCCGCACTACATGAGTCCGGAGCAGGCGCTCGGCGAGCGCACGCTCGATGCGCGGACCGACGTGTACGCGCTGGGTTGCGTGCTGCACGAGATGCTTGCCGGCGAGCCGCCGTTCGGCGGCCCGACGGCCCAGGCGATCATCGCGCGCGTGCTGGGGAGCGAGCCCGAACCGGTGACGGCGCTTCGGCGAACCGTGCCCGAACACGTTGCCGACGCGATCCTCACCGCGCTCGCGAAGCTGCCAGCGGACCGGTTCGCATCCGCCACGGAGTT
>JAYEKC010000508.1:0-9387 GCA_034716715.1 Gemmatimonadota bacterium
CGCGGCACATGACCCCCCGGGGCGGGGACCCGCGGGGGGCGGCGCCCCCCGCGCCGCAGGGCGCCGACTACATCCGCACCGTGCCCGTCGAGGTCAAGGCCGGCCAGCGCCGCGTGAGCGCGTCGTTCGTGCGCCTCACCGACGGCCCGTACGAGGACCTCATCAAGCCCCACGAATGGTCCATGGCGAGCAACGGCAACGCGAGCGCCGGCACCACGGCGCCGCCGCACATCGTGGAGCTGTCGGTGATCGGGCCGGAGAAGGCCGAGGGCATCTCGGAGTCGCCGTCGCGCGCGAAGATCCTGACGTGCTACCCGAAGACGCCGGCGGCTGCCGAGCCGTGCGCGCGCCAGGTGCTGACGCAGCTCGCCACGCGGGCGTACCGCCGGCCGGCGACGCCCCGCGACGTGAATGCGCTGATGAGGTTCTACCGGGAGGGCGCCAGGCAGGACGGCTTCGAGGGCGGGATGCGCGAGTCGCTCCAGGCGGTGCTCTCGAGCCCGTACTTCATCTTCCGCTTCGAGACGCTGCCCGCCCGCGTTGCGGACGGCAAGGACTACACGATCAGCGACCTCGACCTCGCGTCGCGGCTCTCGTTCTTCATCTGGGGCAGCATCCCGGACGATGAGCTGCTCAACCTCGCAGCGGCCGGCAAGCTGTCGAACAAGGCCGTGCTGAACGCGCAGGTGAAGCGGATGCTGGCCGACCCCAAGGCGGCGGCGCTCGCTCCGCGGTTCGCCGCCCAGTGGCTGCGGCTCCAGGACGTGGAGAAGGTCCACCCGGACGCCTACTTCTTCCCGGATTTCGACCAGCAGCTGGCCGACGCGATGAAGACCGAGACCGAGATGTTCTTCACCGACGTCGTGCGGAACGACCGCAGCGTGCTGGAGCTCTTCACGGCCGACTGGACGTACGTCAACGAGCGCCTCGCGCGGCACTACGGCATTCCCGGCGTGGCCGGGCGCGAGTTCCGCCGCGTGAACTATCCGGACTCGACGCGCCGCGGCATCCTCGGCCAGGGTAGCATCCTGGTGCAGACGTCGCTGGCCAACCGCACGTCGCCGGTGCTGCGCGGCAAGTGGGTGATGGAAGTCATCCTGAACGCGCCCCCGCCGGCCCCGCCGCCGAACGTCCCCACGCTCGAGGAGACCGGCGAGGGCAAGGACGGCAAGGTGCTCACCACGCGGGAGCGGATGGAGATCCACCGCAAGAATCCCACGTGCAACGCGTGCCACCAGTACATCGATCCCATCGGCCTCTCGCTCGACAACTTCGACGTGACCGGCAAGTGGCGCTATCGCGAGAACGGCGCCGAGCTCGACACCAAGGGCAAGATGTACGACGGGCGCATGGTCTCCTCGGCGTCGGAACTGCTCGCCTCGCTCATGACGCGGCCCATCCCGATCGTCCGCGCGTTCACCGAAAACCTCATGACGTACGCCACGGGGCGCCGCGTGGAGCCGGTGGACGAGCCGGTGGTCCGCGCGATCGCCGCCGAGGCCGGGAAGAATGGCTACAAGTTCTCGTCGTTCATCACCGGCGTGGTGAACAGCCCGCAGTTCCGCCGCCGGACGGCGGACGTCGCGGCCGACGACGCCGGACCCGCGAAGCACCAGCACTGAGTCGCAGCGCCGAGCCCCACCCCTGAGCTCCAGCAGCGGTACTCCCACACCGCAGAACCGAGGACCACGATGACGAACTTCCTCACGCGCACCCCGATGCCCCGCCGGACCTTCCTGCAGGGCCTTGGGGCCACCGTCGCCCTGCCGTACCTGGACGCGATGGTGCCGTCGCTGGGCCGCTTCGGCACGGGCGCGGCCGCATCCGCGGCCGCCGACAAGACGCGCCTCATCTGCATCGAGTCGGTGCACGGCGCGGCCGGGTCGAACACCTGGGGCGCGTCGAAGAACCTCTGGGCGCCCGCCGGGCTTGGCCGCGACTTCCAGCTCGCGGGCGACAACGCCCTCGTGCCCCTCGAGCCGTGGCGCCAGTACCTCACCATCGTCAGCAACACCGACGTCCGCATGGCCGAGGCGTTCGAGGCGCCCGAGATCGGCGGCGACCACTTCCGGTCGAGCGCCGTGTTCCTCACCCAGGCGCACCCCAAGCAGACGCAGGGGTCCGACCTGTTCGTCGGCACGTCGATGGACCAGCTCATCGCCCGCCGCATCTCGGGCGACACGGCGCTGCCCTCGATGCAGCTGTGCATCGAGAACCTCGACCAGGCCGGCGGCTGCTACTACAACTACGCCTGCGCCTACACGGACACGATCAGCTGGGCGAATCCCGACCAGCCGCTCCCGATGATCCGCAACCCGCGCACCGCCTTCGACCTGCTCTTCGGCGCGGGCAACGACAACGACGACCGGATGTCGCGCCGCAAGGCCAACGCCAGCATCCTCGACTGGGTGGTGGGCGAGGTGAGCGGCCTCCGGCCCAAGCTTGGCGCCGCCGACCGCCAGCGCGTGGACAAGTACCTCGAGGACATCCGCGAGCTCGAGCGGCGCATCCAGGCCGTCGAGAAGCGCAACGCCAGCGGCGAGGCCCGCGAACTGCCCGAGGCGCCCATCGGCGTGCCGGACTCGTTCGAGGAGCACATGAAGATGATGTTCGACCTGCAGGTGCTCGCGCTGCAGTCGGACATGACGCGCGTCATCTCGTTCAAGACCGGCCGCGACGCCTCGGCCCGCTCGTACCCCGAGAGCGGCACGAACAAGGGATTCCACCCGGCCTCGCACCACGGCGGCCGCGAGGCGGCGATCATGGAATTCAACATGATCAACCGCTACCACGTGGCGATGCTGCCGTACTTCCTCGACAAGCTCAAGAACTCGATGGAGGGCGACACCAACCTCCTCGAGAAGTCGGTCATCATCTACGGCTCGCCGATGGCGGACGGCAACGTCCACAACCACCGCCGCTGCCCGCTCATCCTGCTCGGCCACGGCAACGGCCGCCTCGAGGGCAACCTGCACCTCAAGGCGCCCGACGGCACGCCGATGGCCAACGCGTTCCTGACGCTGATGCACAAGTTCGGCATGGACGACGTGAGGGCGTTCGGCGATTCGACCGGCGAGTTCGCCCTCACGGCGTAGGAGGAACTGTCATGAACCGGATGCGGTTGCTCGCCATCCTCGCGGTCCCGCTGGCGCTCTCGGCGGCCGTGCTTCCGTCCACGCCGGTGGCCGACGCCGCAATGCGCGGCGACCTGGCCGCCGTCAAGACGCTCGTCGCCCGCGGCGAGAACGTGAACGCGGCCCAGGGCGACGGGATGACCGCGCTCCACTGGGCCGCCGAGCGGGGCGACCTGGCCATGGCCGAGGTGTTGCTCAAGGCCAAGGCCAGCGTCTCGGCTACCACCCGCAACGGCGCCTACACGCCGTTGCACCTCGCGGCGCGCGGCGGCCACGGCGACATCGTCGCCGCGCTCCTCGACGCGGGAAGCGACCCGAACCAGTTCACGGCCACCGGCGTCACCGCGCTGCACCTCGCGGCCGGCGCCGGCTCGGTGGACGGCATCGACGCCCTCGTGAAGAAGGGCGCCGACCCCAACGTGCTCGAGAAACAGTGGCACCAGACGCCGCTCGTGTTCGCCGCCGACAAGAACCGCGGCGAGGCCATCCGCACCCTCATCAAGCTCGGCGCCAAGACCAACCTCAAGACGTACATGCAGGACGTCCAGGAGGAGGCCGCCCGCGACCAGGCCGCCGAGCGCCGCCGGAACGAGGTGCTCATTTCGTTCGAGCCGGAAAAGCATCAGGACATGCTGTTCACAAAGCCGTGGGCCGGCGGTGCGGACGTTCCCGTCGGCTCGATGGCGAGCGCCGCCCCGATCACCATGACTGGGCTCGGCTTCTACGACATCACGCAGGAAGGGGTGGCGGCCGCCATCCAGGGCGGTCCGGCAGGCGCCGGGCGCGCCCGCCGCGGGCCGCAGCCCAAGGGCCCGTTCACCGCCGAGCAGGTCCAGTACGCCATCGCCGAGGGCCGCAAGGTCCAGGAGTCGAATGCGGCGGGCAACGGGCCGGTGACGGAGGTGGTGGACACGCTGAACGGTGGCGTCGCCGGGTTCGCGGCCTCGGTGGGCGGCGTCGGTGGCATGACCGCGCTGCACCACGCCGTGCGCCAGGGCAACCTCAGCGCCGTGAAGGCGCTGCTCGAGGGCGGCGCGCCCGTCAATGAACCAAACGCGGTGGACAACACCACGCCGCTCCTGCTCGCCACCATCAACGGGCAGTACGACGTGGCGATGGAGCTGCTCTCGCACGGCGCCGACCCGAACATCGCGGCGAACTCGGGCCTCGCCCCGCTGTACGCGACCATCAACACGATGTACTCGCCGAAGTCGCGGTTCCCGCAGCCGCAGGCCGTGCAGAACCAGCAGACGACGCACATCGAGCTCATGGAGGCGCTGCTCAAGGCCGGTGCCAAGCCCAACCAGCGGCTCGCCACGCAGTTCTGGTACTTCGCGTACAACAACTGCGGCAACGCCAACTGCGGCCTCGAGAACATCACGGGCACCACGCCGTTCTGGCGCGCGGCCTACGCGCTCGACGTGGACGCCATGAAGCTGCTCGTGAAGTACGGGGCCGACCCGAACATCCCGTCCACGCCACCGGCTGGCGGCGGGCGCGGCGGGCGCGGTGGCGCCCGCGCCGGTGCGCCGGGCGGCCAGCCGGCGGGGGCCGGTGTCGATCCGCTGATCCCGTTCGATCCGAACGGCGCCGCTCCGGCGCCGGCGGGTGGGGGTGGCCGCGGCGGGTTCGGCGGCGCCGCGTCGCCATTCCCGCCCCTCGACCCCGAGACCGACTCGGCGTCGAAGGCCGTGCCGCCCGGCGTCGGCGTCTATGCGATTCACGCCGTCGCCGGCGTGGGCTACGGCAACGGCTTCGCGGGCAACTCGCACCGCCACGCGCCCGACGCGTGGATGGCGGCGATGAAGTACGTCGTCGAGGAACTCCACGGCGACGTGAACCAGCGGGACAACGGCGGCTACACGCCGCTCCACCACGCCGCGGCGCGCGGCGACAACGAGATGATCATGTACCTCGTGTCCAAGGGCGCCGACGTGAAGGCCGTGGCGCGGAATGGCCGCACCACGGTCGACATGGCCAACGGCCCGGTGCAGCGCCTGAGCCCGATTCCGGAGACGATCGCCCTCCTGGAAAAGCTCGGCGCGAAGAACTCACACCGGTGCGTCTCCTGCTTCTAGCGGCCCGCCGCTGAGCACGAACGGCCGCCGGCGCCCAGCCGGCGGCCGTTCTGCATTCCACGCCGTGTCCGAGCGCCATCGCCGCCTGCACGCCGCGCCGTCGTTCGGGGAGGCCACGGACCTGCTTGCCGCGTGCCTGCGGGGTCCGTTCCGCGCCCACACGGCGGACGCCATCATCGGCGACGGCGACCCGGGCGGCGCCTTCGCGCGGCTCACGCGCGCGATGCGCAACCACCGGTGGCCCGGCGCCCCGGGTGCCGGCGACCTGCCCGCCATGGTCCGCGGCCTCGACGAGCGCACCCGCGCAGAGGGCCTTCACGTGCTGCACGGCTGGGACTTTCGGGCGCAGCGCCGCCCTCCCGACATCGCGCCGGTCCTGCTGGCGGGGTACTGCGAACGCCTGGGCGTGGGTCCGGACGGCCTGCGGCGGGCGGTGACCGTCCTCGTGGACCAGTACTTCCTCCAGCTCCTGATGCTGCCCGTGGTGCGCGCCTGGGACGACGGCAGCCCCGACGCCAATCTCGACGTGGTCTCAGGACTCGTCGAGGCCCTGAACGGCCCCGACGGGAGCGGGCATGCCACCGTTGACGACGCCGCGACGTTGCTGATGCTCGCCGTGGCCTACTACCATCCTGAGGAGGCCGCGTACGACCGGCAGCTCGACCGCGTGCGGTCGCTCGGGCCGGACCACGCCCTCCGGTTTGCCCGCGCGTGCGCGCCGATCATGTCCGGGCACCTCCGCTGGGGCCTGCGCTTCATGTACCGCAACGACGTCGGCACCATGCGGGCCGACAACGTGGTGGACTATCCGTGGTCCGTGTTCGCGCTCATGGTGCTCCTGCGAGAGTATGCGCGACTTGCGGCCGCGCCGTCGCCCGGGGGCGCGGGGCATGGCGCCGCGCTGGGCGCCACGCAGGGCGCCGCGCAGGGCGCCGCGCAGGGCGCCGCGCAGGGCGCGGTTGCCGAGGCGGTGCTCGATGGACTGAGTCCCGACCCGTGGGCCTTTGGCGGCGCGCGCCCCGCCTTCCTGGACGCCGTCAGCGCCGAGCACGACGAGTTGCGCGCACTCCTCGCCACGCACCGCGCGGCGCTCCTCGGGGACTTCGAGGCCTGCCGCCTCCGGGCCTCCGGCTACGCTCCGCTCGGCTTCTCCTGCAACTTCCTCTCGAACGCGGTCGTCGCGAGCGTGGTGACGGCCGTGGGCGGAAGTAACGTGCCGTCACTCAACGCCCTGTTCTCGTGCGAACGCGCCGACGACCCGGGCAACACGGCGGGGGAGCGCCTCGCGACGGCACTGATGCGGTACGCGGCGGGCGACCCTGGCCGCCTCGGTGCGGGCGGCGTGCCGCTCATCGTGTACGACCGGCGCGACGCGGCCCACTTTCACAACGTGGTGGTGCGGACGCTGTCGAGCGGCTGAACGCGGCGAGGCGGGCCGGAGCGGTCCGGGAGCGGCCCGGGGGCCACCCGCGGAGCGGCCCGGCTAGGGCGCGCTGCCGAGCAGGAGCTTGATGTGGTCGTCCACCTGCTGCAGGCCGCCTTCGCCCTTCTCCCACGTGATGCGACCGTCGCCGTTGGCGTCGGCACCGGCGACCAGCTGGTCGGCGAGCGAGACCACCTGGCTCACGATCCCCGCGGCGACCGCCGGGTCGGACGTGGCCTGGAGCCGTTCGGCGAGCTCGACGATGTGCTGCGCCCGCTCCAGCACGTTCTGGGTGGAGGCGAGGGCGTGGCCCGCGTGGGCGAGCTGGGGACCGGTGGCCTCGCGCGCGGCGGCCGCCTTTTCAAGGTGCTCGGCGATGCCGGAGGCGGCCTTCTTCAGCCCGTATCCCGTCCCGGGGCCGGCGCCGACGATAGCCGGGTCGATCGCGTTGACGACGTGGCCGATGTGGGTCTTCATGTAGGCGACGTTCGTCGGCTGGCGCGAGGCGAGCTGCGCGTGCTGGATGGCCGTGCGGGCTTCGGTCATCGCGACGGCCAGCAGGCCCTGCTTGTTCGGCGTGTCGGGAGCGGCGTTCACGATGAAACCGATCTCGACGCCGACGGGCCCGGCGGGCACCGCGACCATGGCGCTTGGCGGCGCGGCGGCGACCTGACCCGGGATCGGCGCGCCCGTGAGGGTGACTACCACGGAGTCGAACGTGCGGCGGTACGACGCGTTGGTGGTGATCAGGAAGCTGCGGTGCGCGTAGCTCGAGTCGTTGAGGCCGGCCTTCGCCAGGATGGCGTCGATCTGCGCCTGGAACTTGTTGCGGATGTCCCGCTGCAGGTCGGGCTTCTTGTTGCGCTGCTGGGCGAGCTGCGCGTCCATGGAGTCGTGCACGGCGCTCACCGCCACGTGCACGCGGGCGAGCGCCGCGACGTCGTCGGGGCCGAGGGCGGGCGCCGGCTTCTGCTGTGCGGCGGCGGCCGCGCCGGACAGGGCCAGGGCGATCGCGATCGGGCGGAAGGTCATGCGGGGCTCCGGAATCGTTCGTGCACAGTGGGGCGTATGGATGATACGTTCGGGGCACGTCGTCCGCACCCCGGGGGCGCACGGGCAGGCGACGAGGACGAGAGCCGCGAGAAACCCGCCGCGGCGACCCGCGAGGCTGCCCTCGCCGATTACGGCCCGCGGCACCCCGGTGTTGGTTGCCGCCGCGCTCGAGCTTCCTGCCGGCGCCGTCGCGCCGCCGGCGGCTTGGCGCCGCGCGCGATCCGGCTGCGGAAGCCGGCCGTGCCGGTTGCGGATCGGGCGCACAGGCCCGACCTTGCGATGATACCACGACGATGCCCGACGACCTGACCGACACTTCCGTGCCCGCCCGGCGCGCGACGCGCTGATGGCGGGCCTGGGCGAGTACTTCCAGCGACTGCGCGCCGAACTCCGCGAGTTCGAGTCGCCGCTGCTCTCAGACGAAAACCGGTGGTACACGGAGCACACGGCGCTCCTCGTGACCACGGTGAAGTGGGCCGCGCTCGGCGCCGCCGCCGGCGTGAGCGTGGGCCTGGGGACCCGGGCCTTTCTCTGGTCCATCACCTGGGCCAACACGCAGGCGGCGCGCCTCACGCAGGGGAGCTTTCCCCCGTACTTCCTGCTGCCGCTCGCCCTGCCATTGTGCGTCATGCTCATCCGGGTGTTCGCGCCCGACGCCCGCGGCCATGGCACCGAAGCCGTGATCGCGGCCGTGCACCAGCGGTCGGGCCGCGTGGACTGGATGGTGGCGCCGGTCAAGCTCGCCGCCACGCTGCTCACGCTGGCGTTTGGTGGCTCGGTGGGAAAGGAGGGGCCGGCGGCACAGATCGGCGCGTCGCTCACCAGCCTCTTCGCCGACGTCGCCCGCCTCACCGACGAGGACCGGCGGCGGCTGGTGATCTGCGGCATCAGCGCCGGATTCGCCTCGGTGTTCGGCACGCCGGTGTCCGGCGCCCTGTTCGGCATCGAAGTGCTCTACCTCGGCCAGATCGACTACGCAGTCATCTTCCCCGCGCTCGTGGCGGGCATCGTCGGCCACCTCGTGTGCGGCACGACGCCGCCGTTTCCGGCCATCGCCCAGGTGCTGGACGACGGAAGCGGGCAATACCGCATGGTGCTGATCACGCTCGCCGCCGGCGCCCTGTTCGGGATCGTCGCCCTGCTCCTCATCGAGATGATGCGCGTCACCGAGGGCGTGGCGCGCCGGCTCAAGTCGCACCCGTACCTGCTCGCGGCCGCCGGCGGCGCGGCGCTCGTCGCACTCTACCTCGCGATGGGGGACCAGTACGCGGGCCTCGGTACTTCCACCATCGACGGCGTCCTCTCGGGCACGCTGACGGTCACGGCGTACGCGTTCCTGGTGAAGATCGTCGCCACGTCGGTGACGCTCGAATCCGGAGGCAGCGGGGGCATCCTGACGCCCGTGTTCTTCATCGGGGCCGCCAGTGGCGCCGCGATGGCTCCCCTGATGGGCGCGCCGCCCCAGCTCCTTGCCGCGTTCGGGTTCATCGCCACGCTGGGCGCCGCCGCCAACACGCCCATCGCCGCGGCCGTGATGGGGATCGAAGTACTTCCCGCCACGGAGGGAGTGTACGCCGCGCTCGCCGCCGTGACGGCATTCCTGATGGTCGGCCACCGCAGCGTGTACGCGAGCCAGAAACTGGGGTTCGCCAAGTCCGCGGGGCTCGACGTGAAGCTCGGCGGGACGATCGGTGAGCTG
>JAYEKC010000509.1:0-1833 GCA_034716715.1 Gemmatimonadota bacterium
GGAACCAGTCCACCGCGAACGCGGCGGCGATGAACGGCACGGCGAGGCCCATCGAGTACGAGAGCAGGAGCACCATGCCGCGCTGGAGGTCGGCCTCGCTCGCCGTATAGGTGAGGATCGCGCCGAGGATGGGACCGATGCACGGGCTCCATCCCGCACCGAACGCAATGCCCACCAGCACCGACCCGAGGTAGCCCACCGGCTTGTTGGCGAGGTGCACACGCCGTTCCCGCGCGAACACGCCGATGTTGAGCACGCCCAGCAGGTAGAGGCCGAACACGATGATCAGCACCCCGCCGATCCGCGCCAGCCACGCGCGCTGCGACTTCACCACGAACCCGAGCGTCGTCGCGCCGGCGCCGAGCAGCAGGAAAATGATCGTGAATCCCGTGATGAACAGCAGCGCATGCACGAGGGCGGTGCGCCGCGTCTTCGTCACGTCCTCCACCGAGAGCCCCGTGATGAACGTCACGTAGCTCGGCACGAGGGGCAGCACGCACGGCGAGAGGAACGAGAGCAGGCCCGCGGTGAACGCGATGGCGATGCCGACGGAGCTCGAGGCCTGCACGGTCAGCGTCCCCAGGCGCGGGGGGCGCGGCCGTCCCCGCCTTCAGGGTTCCGGGCGCGCCCGCATTCGCCGCAGAGGCCGTAGATCGTCAGGCGATGCCGGACGGGGACGAAGCCGGCCGCATCAGCCGCGGCGGCAACGCTTGCCGCGTCCACGCTTCCCGTCACCGCGGTGACCCGGCCGCACGACGTGCACAGCAGTTCCTCGAACGACGAGTCGCCGCGCAGCGGACGGAACCGCCGGAATCCCTCGTGCCGGTCCTCCTCGCGCGCCAGTCCGCACGCCACGAGCAGGTCGATGGTGCGGTATACGGTCGCAACGCCCGGCGCGGGCCCCTGCGCTCGCAGGCGCTCCACCGTCTCCTCGGCCGAGAGGGCACCGTCGGCGCCGAGCACCACGCGGGCAATGGCCATGCGTTGCGGCGTCGCGGGCTGCTGGTTGGCCTGCAGCCACGAGCGGAACTGCTCGAGCGCGGCGTCGCGGGCGACCTCGAGCGGGGTGGTCACGCGGTCGCGGCTGCGGCGCCGGCGGCGGCATCGGCGGCGGCGGCCGTGCCGACTGCCGGGAGCACGGCCCGGACTTCCTCGCCGGTCATGCGGTGGGCATCCAGCGCCTCACCGGCGCGTTCCTGCACCCCGCGAACGACGGCGCCCACCGTCGGGATCGGCGCGTGTGCCTCGGGCACGACGTCCACCGCCCACTTGCCCCGGTCGGGACCCTTTCGCGTCCACCGGTAGGTTGCCGTGAACACCTCGGCGCGCAGGGGGGCTTCGGCCTCGGCCACCGGTTCCGCGGCGCCCGCCGCGTCCGGTTCCGGCGCTGCCGGCACTTGCGCCTCGGCGCCGGACGCTTCCCCTTCAGCCGCGGCTGGTACCGGCGCGGGAAGTTCGGGAGTCGCCGCGATCACGGCCACGCCCGTCTCGACCTGCCCCTGCCTGATGGACGGGAAGAAGTACGCCTCGACGATCCGCCCCGGCGCCAGGCGCTCGGCGATGGACCGAATGAACCGCTCGCGGGTCTCGCTGATCACGGGCTGAAAGATAGCGTGCGGCCCCGGCAACCCCACCACCAGGCGTCGCCGCGAAGCCGGCGAACGGCGTGCTACAGGAGGCTCACCGGGTCGCGGTCGAACGTCACGCGCTGGGCGTCGCGCGCGGGCACGTCGAACGACGTGAGGAACCGGCGCGCCACGCGGGTGAGGGCGCCGGGCTTCCACGCGCGCAGCACGAGGTGCCAGCGCCACCGGCCCTTAATCCGGTCGATGG
>JAYEKC010000510.1:0-9365 GCA_034716715.1 Gemmatimonadota bacterium
TCCGGTGCCTCGCCATCACCTTCTCGGCCTCATCGAGCGTCGTACCGCCGGGCGCCGTGATGAGGCCTTCCGACGTCATCGCCTCGCGCAGCGGCCGGTCGAGGTTGCGCTCAAACTGGAGGTCGCGGTTCGTGATGATGCCCACCAGCGTGCCGTCGGCCGCAACCACCGGGAGGCCGGAGATCCGGAACTTCGCCATCAGCGACACGGCGTCACGCAACGTGGCGTCGGGCGGAAGCTTGATGGGGTCGCGAATCATCCCGCTCTCGGAACGCTTCACGCGGTCCACCTCGGCCGCCTGCCGGTCGATGGACATGTTCTTGTGGAGCACCGCGATACCGCCCGCGCGGGCCATGGCGATGGCCATTTCGCTCTCGGTGACGGTGTCCATCGCCGCCGAGACGAGGGGGATGTTGAGGGCGATGCCACGGGAGAAGCGCGTGACGGTGCTGACGTCCTTCGGGTGCACGGTCGAGTGCGCCGGCACGAGGAGGACATCGTCGAACGTGAGGCCGGCCTCGACCCGAACGCGCGGACCGGACGATTCCCCAAAACGCGAAGGCCCGCTGCCGGGTGCTGCCGGTGCGGGCCTGGACGAAGCGGGCTTTGAACGAGATGTGGTTGCCATAGCTGAATATAGGCGCTTTGGGCACCGCGGGGAATCGGGGGAGCGAGGTTACTTCGGCTCCTCCCCGCCCTTCGGGCTTCCGTCGCGGGCTCCCCGGGTGTCCAGGTCCCCAGGTGCCGGGGCCGCCTTCGCGCTGCCACCCACCAGGTCGCTCGCCACCGACTTCCCGGCCGCCGCCACCCCGCCAAGCACGCCCATCGCCTTGCTGAGGAGCGACATCGTCTCCGCCACCGTCGTCGCCGACACCTTGCCGGCGCGCATCGTGTCCTCGACCCCCTCGGCAAAGCGCTGGAACACGCCCGGGGGTGCGGGTTTCACCTCGGCGTACCGCGATTCGAGGAATTCGATGTAGTCGAGCACCTGATAGACGCGCTCGTCGCTCAGGGCGTCGAGCTTGCGCAGCACGCGATCTCTCAGAAACGGGTGAGTGGTCATGGGGAACGGGGAATCGGGTAGGGAACGAGGCTCGGGGAAGGGCCGTCCCGCGGCTACCCTCGCCAGCGCTTCCGCTCCCCCCGTACATCGATATGTACGTACGGAGCGTTCCCGTGGTTACCGTACACGCCCAGCCCGCCCACAAACTCCGGGTGTGCCTCCTCCACGATGTCCACCGCCCGGGCGAGCGCGAGGATGTCGAAGTACGACACGCGCCCGTCACCGTCGGCGTCGAGGGCGAGGTCGATGGCGTCGCCGTACTGGTGGCGGCTGTCGGAGGCGGCGCGCGGGACGCGACGGTTGTAGAGCGGCGTCCGGAACCCCGAGTGCACGTCCACCAGCATCGGCCGCTGCCGGGCGCCGAGCTGGTCGAGCACGAGTTCCACCTTGTCGAGCAGCCGCCGGTCGAGCGCGAGATACCGCGGCCACCGCTCCTGCCCGTCGTGGGTGAGGAAGTCGGCCAGCTGGAGGTGGTCGGTCACCCAGAGTTCGGCATCGTCGGGCCACACCTCCACGAATCCCTTCGGCGGCGCGGCGGCATCGCCGCCGGCGCGCTCCCCACGGTAGGTGCCAATGCGGTACCCGTTGAGGGACGACCCGACCTTGTCGTTGAACGGCACCATCACGGCGACCGTGAGGTCGCCGAGGATCGTGCGGTGGCCGTCGTCGTTCACGGCAAGGTGGTAGAACCCCGGGCGTCCCGGCGCCACCACGGTGCCGCCGCCAATCGCCGTGTCGGGCGTGACGGCCCCCGAGTCGGCCGCCTTCACCCACTGGTAGCTGGCATGCCCGTGGCCCGGCGCAAGGTCGAGCGGGAAGTCGAAACGCTCGCCGGGCAGCTTGAGGAGCAGCCGCACCTCTCCGCTTGCGCCGAACCCGTCGGCGCGGGACGCGGCCGGCGGGGGAACCGGAGGGCCGAACACCGACCCGAGCAGCCGCTGCGGCGGGAAGGTCACGAGCACGCCGATGACCAGCGCCGCGAGCACGCCGTACACCGTCGCCTGACGGTACGACCAGCGCTCGTCGCGGCGGTCGGGCGGCAGGAGGTGGCTGGTCATCCCCGTTGATACCCGGAAGCGGCGCCCGCGGAGCCCGTCACGGGTCAGCGGCGCTCGATGGTCAGCAAATCCAGGATCGGCGTACCCGCGGGCTCGCTGCGACCGCTGCGGACCCGCGCGGTGACGGTGACGCGCGTGAGCGGCGGGATGGCGCGCGCCTCGGCGAGGAGGTTCTGCGGGACGGTGAGATAGAGCACGACGTTTTCGGCCCCCGGTCCGCGCGCGAGGAGGTACGGCTCGTCGGGTGCGAGTTCGGGGCGCAGCGGATCTGCATGCTGCAGCGCCATGACCTCGACGTCCCAGCGCACCACGCGACCCTTCATCCCCACGGGGTCGGCGCGCAGGTCTGCCGCGCGAATGGCCGGTGCCGCGGCGTCGCCGCCCACGAGCACGTCGCCTTCCTCCACCCACCCGTCGACTCGCACCCGCACCCAGCCCGGCTGCCGCGCGACGATCTCGACCGACGTGCCCGAGACGAGGGCGCCAGTGGAGGCGCCCGACGGCAGGTCGTGCACCCGCGCGCCGGTGGACGAAATCATCCCGCGATTTTCGGCCCTTGCCGGAGGCGCAGGCTCGGCGCCGCGGGCCGCCGGTGGCGCGGAAGCCGTTCCCGGCGGGGGCGCACCGCGCGACGGCGTGGGTGACTTGCGGCCGGCCGTGCCGGGGGCCGGCGCCGCGGGCAGCGCGCTGCCGGGGATCCAGAGCGCCCGGGCCACGCGTGCCCATGTTCCCGAACGCGACACCACGTGCACGCCCGTCCCGGGCTGCAGTGTGGCGACTACGTCGCCGCTCGACGCCGGTTTCGACCGGACGCGGAGGGTGATGCGCCCCGAGACGGTCGCCGGGAACGAGTCGCGCGCGGCGCCGAGGCGGGCCGCGTCGACCCATCCCTCCACGGTGACGAGGGCGTCGCCGCCCGACGTGGCGCCCGCGGGCACGACCGTCGCGCCGGGCGGGATCGACGCGAGGACCTGGCCGCCGGGCCGCTGGCGGGCGTCCGTGGCCGCCGTGACGGCGACCTGGGCGCCCGCGGCGGGCGCGGCGGCAAGGAGGCAGAGGATGACTGGGGCGAGGCGCATCGCTGGAAGGGCCGTGTGTCGGAAACTACATTGCATCGCGCGTCGCGCCGCGGTGCCAGCAGGCGTCGCGGTCAGCGCAACTTACCACTTCACCGGCCCCCGGTCCAAGATGCGTCGCGCCGACAGGCGCCCCGTGGTGC
This sequence comes from Gemmatimonadota bacterium, assembly GCA_034716715.1. Lineage (GTDB taxonomy): Bacteria > Gemmatimonadota > Gemmatimonadetes > Gemmatimonadales > Gemmatimonadaceae > Fen-1231. Next base: position 3,341 of record JAYEKC010000510.1, read on the forward strand.
TCGTTGTCCTCGACGGATGGGGGTATCGCCCTCAGGCGGAGGGCAACGCGATCGCGCATGCCCGCGTGCCCACCTGGAACCGGCTGTGGGAGCGCGCGCCCCGCACCCTGCTGCAGGCCTCGGGGCTCGCCGTGGGGCTGCCGGAGGGACAGATCGGGAACAGCGAAGTGGGGCACCTGAACCTCGGCGCGGGTCGCGTGGTGATGCAGGACCTGCCGCGCATCTCGGAGGCGATCCGCACGGGCGCGTTCTTCCAGAACGAGGTCCTGCGCGCCGCGTGCGCGCACGCCCGGACGTCGGGCGGCACGCTGCACCTGATGGGGCTCGTGGGCGACGGCGGCGTGCACGCGCACCAGTCGCACGCCGTCGCCCTCGCGGAACTCGCGCAGCGGGAGCGCGTGCCGCGCGTGGCGATCCACGCGTTGATGGACGGGCGCGACACGATGCCCACCTCCGGCCTCGGCTACCTCACCGCGCTCGTGGACGCGGTGCGGAACCGTGCGGTGGTGGCCAGCGTTGGCGGCCGCTACTACGGGATGGACCGCGACAAGCGGTGGCCGCGCATCGAGAAGTGGTACCGGGCGGCGGTCACGGGCGAGGGCCCGGCGGCCACGGACCCGCTGCAGGTGGTGCGCGACTCCTACGCGCGGAACGTCACGGACGAGTTCATCGAACCGATGACGATCCACGCGAGCGGCGGGCCCGTGGCGCCCATGCGCGACGGCGACGCCCTGATCACCTGGAACTACCGCGCCGACCGGATGCGGCAGATCGTGCGCGCGGTGGCCATCGAGGGGTTCGACGGATTCGACACGGGGCGCCGCCCCGCCCTCCAGGTGGCGACGATGACGCAGTACGACGCGACGTTCCCGCTGCCCTCGGCGTTCGCGCCGCAGTCCATGGCGCGCATCGTGGCCGAGGTGCTCGCCGACGCGGGGCTCTCGCAGCTGCGGACGGCGGAAACGGAGAAGTACGCGCACGTGACGTATTTCTTCAACGGCGGGGTCGAGGTGCCGTACCCCGGCGAGGACCGGCGGCTCGTGCCGAGCCAGCAGGTGGCCACGTACGACCTGGCACCCGAAATGAGCGCGCCGGGTATCACGGACGTGCTCTGCGGCGCCATCGAGGCCCGCGACCACGCGTTCGTGCTGTGCAACTACGCCAACGGAGACATGGTGGGACATACGGGGAACTTCGCCGCGACGGTGCGGGCCTGTGAGGTGGTGGACGAATGCCTTGCGCGCGTGGTGGCAAGCGCGGAACGGACCGGCACGCGGCTGCTGGTCACGGCTGATCACGGCAACTGCGAGATGATGATCGACCCGGCGACCGGCGGCCCGCACACGGCGCACACCACGAGCCCGGTGCCGTTCCTGCTCGTGGACCCGTCCGGCGAGCCCGACGGCGCGATGCTGCGCGACGGCGGCGCCCTCTGCGACGTGGGCCCGACGATCCTCTCGCTGCTCGGCCTCGACCAGCCGGCGGAGATGACGGGGCACGACCTGATGCAGGCGGTGCGCGCATGACCGGCGCCGTACGGAATGCCGCAACGCGCGCGTGGGCAGCCGCGACGCTCGGCGCGGCGGTGCTGCTCGCGTCGGGCACCGCGGGCGCACAGGCCGTGGTTGGGCGGCTGCCCGAGGACGCGGTGATGCGCGACCTCAACGATGGCCAGCGGTTCGGCCCCTTTGCCGGCTGGCTGGTGACGGGACGCGACCCGGTGGGCGTGCGCGCCAAGTCGGCGCCCATCGTCGGCGTGCGGTACGACGCGTATGTGGCCAACCCGTTCTACTTCACGATGCGCGCGTTCCTGGTTCCGTCGACGCACAACGTGTACCTGCCCAACGTGGCGGCGACGAGCAACCCGGCGGGAACGGCGTCCACGAACAACTTCGGGCTCGAGGCCGGGTTCGAGGTAGCGCTCACCGGCGAGCGGTCGTGGCGCGGGCTGCAGCCGCTCGTGAACCTCGGCATGGGCCTGATGGGCGGCGTGGCCAATGGTTTCGACGCCGGGGGCTACTCGGCGGGCGTGAGCCCGCTCTACACCTGGGGCCTGGCGCTGCGGATGCCCACGGGCCGCAACGGCGAGTTCCGCGCCGACCTCGGCTGGCTCGTGCACCAGGTGCGCTATCCCAACCGGTTCCGCACGTCCACGGGTGATTTCCCCGCCCTGCGCCCCACGGGCAGCCTCACGCCCCTCACCACGAACCGCGCCGTGACGGTGGGCTGGACCTGGGGCGTGTTCCGGTGACCGGCGGCGGCGCGCCGCGATGACTCCTGGCGCGACGCTCACCAGGCGCGTGCGGTTCCGCGCCGCGCACCGCTACCACCGTCCCGAGTGGGACGACATCCGGAATCACGCCACGTTCGGCGCCTGCGCCGCCGCGGATCCGCACGCCCACGACTACGCCTGCGAGGTGTCCGTCGGCGGCGCCGTGGACCCGCTCACCGGGATGGTGGTGGACCTCGGGCTCCTCGACCGCATCCTCGCCGAGGAGGTCGTCGCGGCGCTCGAGGGCCGCGTGGTGAACGAGGTCTTCCCCGAATTCGCGCCCGGCGGCCGGATCCCGACGTGCGAGGAGTTCGCCCGCGCCGTGGCCGCGCGCGTGGACGCGGCCCTCACCCGGGAGGGCTGCGCCGCGCGCGTGGCCACCGTGCGGCTGGCGGAGGACGACACGCTGTGGGCCACGTGGTCCAGCGGCGCGTGAGCCCGCGCCGCCCGCGCTGATGCCGGTGCGCCGGTGCGTCGGCGCGCTGCTGGCCGGCGGCGCGGCCACGCGGATGGGGGGCGTTCCCAAGGGCCTCGAACTGGTCGGCGGACGGCGCCTCGTGGACCGCGCGGCGGAGGCGCTCCGCCACGCGGCCGACGACGTCGTGATCGTGGCGAATGACCCGCAGGCGCCCGCGTGGTTGCCGGGCGCGGCCGTCGTGGCCGACGTGCGGCCGGGACTCGGGGCGCTCGGCGGCATCCACGCCGCGCTGACGGCGGCCGCCGGCGCCGACGTGCTGGTGCTGCCGTGGGACGCGGCGTTCGTGCCGGCGTCCCTGCTCCGCGCGGTCCGGGACGCCGGCGCGCTGGACGACGCCGACGTGGCCGCGCCGCGGAGCCGGTCCCCGTGGGGATTCGAGCCGTTGTGCGCGTGGTACGCCGCGTCCGCGCTGGCGCACGTGACGGCGCTGCTCGACGCGGGCGACGGCCGCGCCGGCGCCCTCGCCGCCCGGTGCCGCCATCTGGTGGTGGACGCCTCGTCGTGGGGCGATCCGGACGACATCTTCCTCAACGTGAACACTCCCGCCGACCTCGACCGGGCGCGCGCCATCGCGGCGCGCCTCGACGCATCGTGACGCCGGTGACGCCGGTGACGCCGGTGACGCCCGTGACGCCCGTGACGCGCGTGACGCCCATGGCGCCCGTTGCGCCGGCGGGCGCCGCCGCGCTCGCGATCGTCATCGCCGCGGCGTGCGCCACGGCATGCGCCGGCGCCCCGCGCGCCACGCCGGGCCCCGCCCCGCTTCCCGCCATCTCGCTACGGGAGTTCACGCGGTTTGTGGACACGATGGTCACGGCGCCGCGGTTCCGAAACGCGCACTGGGGCGTGCTGATCGTGGACCCGGCGGCGGGCGACACGCTCTACTCGCACAACGCCGGCAAGCTCTTCATGCCCGCCTCGAACCAGAAGCTGGTCACCGGGGCGACGGCGCTCGCGCAGCTCGGCCCCTCGTACCGGTTCACCACGCGCTTCGCCGCGACGGGGCCGGTGGACAGCACGGTGCACGGCGACCTCGTGGTGCTCGGCACCGGCGACCCCACCTTCAGCGACACCCTGCAGGGCGGCGACTACCGGAACGCGTTCCGCGCCATGGCCGACTCCCTGACCGCGCACGGCATCCGCCGCGTGGCCGGCGCGCTCGTGCGCGGGGGCGAGGCGTTCACCGACCAGCCGTGCGGATACGGCTGGGAGCTCGACGACCTCGACGAGGCGTACGGCGCGTGCGTGGACGAGCTGTTCGTGAACGAGGGCTACCAGCGCGTGCGGCGCGTGCGGCGGGGCGGCGACACCGTGACCGTGTCGGTGGCCATCCGCGACCCGCGTGGCGCGTTCCTCGCGGCGCTGGGCGACGCGCTCGCCGCGCGCGGCATCGTCGTGGACGGGGGCCCCGACACGACGCGGGCGGCCGCGGACTCCGGGCTCACGCCCATCTTCACGCTGCGGTCCGTCGAGCTGCCGGTGATCATGGCGCGGATGATGAAGCCGTCGCAGAACCAGATCGCTGAACTGTTGTTCAAGACGCTGGGGCGCGAGCGGACTGGCGCCGGCACGGCCGACAGCGCCCGGCGCGTGGTGGAACGCCAGCTCGTGACATGGGGCGCCGACACCGCCGGGTTCGCCGTGCGCGACGGCAGCGGGATGTCGCGCCACGACTACGTCACCCCGGAGACGATCGTGCGGGTGCTCGACGCCATGCGGCGCGCGCCCACCTTCGCCACGTGGTACGCCACCCTGCCGGTGGCCGGCGTGGACGGCACGCTCGAGAACCGGATGCGCGGCACGGCCGCCGAGCGCAACGTGCACGCCAAGACGGGCACGGTGGACAAGGCGCGATCCCTCTCCGGTTACGTGACCGCCGCCGACGGGCGCCTGCTCGAGTTCAGCTTCCTCTGCAACAACTTCACCCTGCCCACGCGCGAGGTGGAACGCGTGCAGGACGCGATCCTGGCGGCGCTCGCCTCGCGCCCGCGGCCGCGCCGGTAGCGGCGTGACCGGGGCACCGGGCCGATACCAGCTCGACGTCGCCGAAGCCATGGCGCGCGTCGTGGCGGGCGTCGCGCGGCTCGGCACGGAACGGCTGCCGACGGCGGCCGCGCGCGGGCGGGTGCTGGCGGCACCGGTGCATTCGCCCGTCAACCTCCCACCGTGGAACAACTCGGCGATGGACGGCTACGCGGTGCGATCGGCGGACATCGCGGCCGTCCCGGCGACGCTCCGCGTGATCGAGACCGTGGCCGCCGGGGCGTTTCCCACGCGCGCGCCAGGGCCGGGCGAAGCCACGCGGATCATGACCGGCGCGCCGGTTCCCGAGGGAGCGGACACCGTGGTGCGCGTGGAGGACACCGACGGCGGCCGCCAACGCGTGGTGATTCGCGACAACCGCGACGCGGGACGAAACGTCCGGCCCGCCGGCGAGGACGTGCGCGCGGGCACCGAGGCCCTGCCGGCCGGCGCCGTGCTCGGCGCGGCGCAGCTCGGTCTCCTCGCCGCGGTGGGCGCCGCCGAGGTGGAGGTCGTGCGGCAGCCGCGGGTGGCGATCATCTCCTCCGGCGACGAGCTCGTGCCTCCGGAGCGCTTCGCCGAGGTCGTTGCAGGTCGCAAGATCGTGTCGTCGAACAGCGTCACGCTCCACGAACTGGTTCGCGACGCCGGTGGCGAGCCCGTGGACCTCGGCATCGCCGCCGACACGCACGAGTCGCTGCGCGAGCACCTGGCGCGCGCGGAAGGAGTGCACCTGGTGCTGACGTCCGGCGGGATCTCGGTGGGGGAGTTCGACTACGTGCGGGAGGTGCTGGCCGAACGCGGCGCCACGCTGGACTTCTGGCGCGTGCGGATGCGGCCGGGCGCGCCGATCGGGTTCGGAGAGCTGGATGGCACGCCGTGGATCGGGCTCCCCGGCAATCCGGTCTCGACGATGGTGACGTTCGAGCTCTTTGTCCGGCCGGCCATCCGCGTGATGCGCGGCCATGCCGCGCCGTTTCCCGCGACGGTCGGCGTCGTCCTGGGCGAGCCGGTGACCGTGGGCGCCGACCTCACGCACTTCCTGCGGGTTACGCTCGCGCCTGAAGGGGGCCACCTCGTGGCCCGGCTCACGGGCGCGCAGAGCTCCGGCATGCTGTCGTCGATGGCGCGCGCCGATGCGCTGCTGGTGCTGCCGCGCGGCGTGCGCGAGGCGCCGGCCGGCGCGGCGCTCCGCGCCATCCCGCTGGGACGCGAGATGGCATTCTCGCCGGCGCCGGCGCTCGCGTAGGCGC
>JAYEKC010000511.1:0-7651 GCA_034716715.1 Gemmatimonadota bacterium
ACCCCTCACCACCCCTTCCCCCTCACCCGCCCCCCTCACCATATCTCGCGTGTGCCTGCGCCAGAACTGAACCTGACGGTCCATGTCACCCGCGGCGATCTCGTCGAGTCGCGGCACGCGGTGCACGCCGCCGTCGTCGGCGACGGCGGCGAACTCATCGCGGAGTCGAGAAACGCGCACCTGGTCACCATGTGGCGTTCGTGCGCCAAGCCGTTCCAGGTGCTGCCGTTCCTCGCCAGCGGCGGGTTCGACCAGCTCGGCTGGGGTGACGAGCAGCTCGCGCTCGCCTGCGCGTCGCACGGGGGCGAGCCCGAGCACGTCGCCCTCGCGGCGAAGATGCTCGACGCCATCGGGCTCGAGGAGGGCGACCTCGCCTGCGGTCCCCACGAGCCGCTCTCGGCGCGCGGCGCGAAGCTGGCCCGCGAGCTTGGCGTGCCGTGGTCGCGCCTGCACAACAACTGCTCGGGCAAGCACGCGGCGATGCTCGCGCGCGCGTTCACCGCGGGGTGGCCCACCGCCGGCTACGAGCGGGCGGACCACCCCGTGCAGCGGGCGATTCTCGCGGAGGTGTCGTCGTGGACCGGCGTGTCGCCCGACGACACCGTCCTTGGCGTGGACGGCTGCGGCGTGATGGTGATGGGACTGCCGCTGGACCGCATGGCGCTGGCGTGGGCGCGCTGGGCGCGCGCCGTTGCCGCCGGCGACGAGCTGCCCTCGCGCACGGCGAAGGCGATTCGCACGCATCCGCACCTCCTTGGCGGCACCGACCGGTTCGACACGGTGCTCATCCAGGAGACCCGCGGCCGCGTGCTCACGAAAGTCGGGGCCGAGGGCGTCCACTGCGCCGCGATTCCCGAGATGGGCATCGGCGTGGCGATCAAGGTGCAGGACGGCGCGACCCGCGCCCAGTACATCGCGCTGCTGCGCGCGCTGCAGAGCGTGGGCGCGCTGCCCGATCCGCTCCCCGGCCGGCTCGGCGATTGGGCCACCAAGCCGGTGCGCAACACGCGCGGCGAGATCGTTGGGGAGGTGAGGGCGGGGTAACCCGGGGAGCGGGGGAGCGGGATGGGGAAGGGGAACTCCGGGGCCCCATCCCGCTGTTACTTGAACTGCACCTGCGTGATGTAGCTCGCCTGCTTGCCGAAGCTCGGGTCGAACTTCCAGTTCTTGGCGGCGACGTTCAGGCACGAGTTGACGATGTTCCCCGCCTGCGACGTCCACTTCGTGGCGTTTTCCTGCACGTACACGGAGGTGGAGCCCACGACGCTCATGAAGACGAAGAACGACACCGTGCCCGCGAGGTACGGGTCGGTCTTCCGGCCCTCGAGGAAGCAGCCCGTCTTCTCCGACAGGAGGGCCAGCGTGTCACGCAGCCGCACCGAGCCCACGGCGTAGTCGCCGCCCATCTCCTTGACGACGTCGGCGGCGGAACTCGTCTGGTTGAGGACGGAGTCCGCGAATCGCTGCTGCGCCTTGCGGTACTCGTCGGCGGACTGCCCGGGCGCGGGCGCCCCCGCACCGGCGGCGGCGGGCTTCTTGTCGGCGGCGTCACCGCCGCAGGCGGCGGCGAGCACGAGCGCGCTGCCAAGCAGCGCGATACGGTAACGGGAAGACATTTGGTTCCTCGATCGAACTGGCTATTCGTCTGGTCTGCGGCGCGCGCCCCCGGCATGGGGTCGCAGAGCGCGTACAAACAGTTGAATTTAGCTGGTCCGCACGCGGCGTCATACCCACCGCCTGCGGCCGGGATGTTCTCCCTGCAATAAACCGCTCACGGGTGAAAGGTTTCGATGCCGGTTTCCGGTACCCCTTCCGACAATATTCCCCTCGCCGACGGGCGCCTCGACGCCCGCACGGCGGCACTCGTGCGCCTCTCGGCCTGGATTACGGGTGGCACCGAGCAGGAAGTACGCGATGGACTCGACGCCTGCCAGGCCGCGGGAGTACCCGACCGGTGGGTGGAGGAACTCGTCCTCCAATCGTACCTGTTCGCCGGGTTCCCGCGGGCGCTGAACGCGGCGCGGGAATGGCGGGCGAAGGGCGCCGGTACCGGGGGTGGAGCTGCCGGGCGCGCGACCGATGGCCCGGGAGAAGACGCAACGCCGGTGGTGCGAGATGGGGCGGGGTGGGACGGCGCCGTGGCCGCTGCCGCGGTCGCGCGGTGGCACGCGGCGGGCGAGGAGACCTGCGCCCGCGTCTACGGGCGGCACTACGAGAAACTGAGGCGCAACATTCGCGCCCTGCACCCTGAACTGGACGACTGGATGATCGTGGAAGGATACGGAAAGGTGCTCTCCCGGATGGGGCTCGACCTCGGGCGCCGTGAGCTGTGCATCGTGGCCGCCTGCGCGGCGGCGCGGCAGGCGCGGCAGCTGCACTCGCACCTGCACGGTGCCCGCAACGTCGGCGTCCCCGACGCCGCCATCGCAGCGACCCTCGTCGCACTGGAGGGCGCGGTGCCTGCCGACGCCCTCGCCCACGCCCAACTGCTCTGGCGCCGTGTTCGTTGACCTCGTACGCGTCCGCGTCACCGCGGGGACGGGCGGCTCGGGCTGCACGTCGTTCCGCCGGGAGTGGCGCATGCCGATGGGCGGGCCCGACGGCGGCGACGGCGGACGCGGCGGCGACATCCTCGTCCGCGGCGACTCCAACCTGTCCACGCTCCTCGACTACAAGTACCGCGACAAGTGGGAGGCCGAACGCGGCGAGCACGGGATGGGCTCCAACAAGACGGGGCGCTCGGGCAAGTCGGTCACGCTTCCCGTGCCGCCCGGCACCATCATCAAGGACGCGGATTCGGGCGAAATCGTGGGCGAGATCCTCGCCGACGGCGACGAAGTGGTGGTAGCCAGGGGAGGCCGCGGCGGCCGCGGCAACGCCTTCTTCGTCACGGCCACCCATCAGGCGCCCCGCGAGTGGCAGCCCGGCGAGGAGGGGCAGAGCCGCACCCTCGAGCTCGAACTCAAGCTCATCGCCGACGTCGGGCTCGTGGGCCAGCCCAACGCCGGCAAGTCCACCCTGCTGTCCGTCGTGTCCGCCGCCCGGCCCAAGATCGCCGACTACCCGTTCACCACCCTCACGCCCAACCTCGGCGTCGTCCAGCTCTCCGACCACCGGACCTTCGTCGTCGCCGACATCCCCGGCATCATCGAGGGGGCGCACGAGGGCAGGGGGCTCGGCCTCCAGTTCCTCCGCCACATCGAGCGCACGCGGCTCCTCGCCTTCCTCATCCCCATCGACGCGATGGACTGGCAGGAGGAGTACGACAAGCTCCGGCAGGAGGTGCGCAACTACTCTGCCGAGCTCGCGGAAAAGCCGCACTGCGTGGTGTTCACCAAGCTCGACCTCCTGGGGGAGGAGTACACTCCCGAGATCCGCACCGACGGCGCCTTCGCCGCGCTGTCCATTTCGGCGGCCGCGCGGCAGGGGCTCGATAGCCTGAAGGACCTGCTGTGGCGGCGGCTCCTCGACCTCCGGAAGGCGGGGGGATGAACGCCGGCCTGGTGATCCGGGCGCTTCAGCCGGGCTGCAGCGAATACCCGGCGGCTCTCGCTGGCATCGCCGAGGCCCCGGATCCCCTCTACGTCATCGGTGACTCTTCCTGCCTGTCCGACGCCCCCCAGGGTACCGTGGCGATCGTCGGCACGCGGGACGCGTCGGAATACGGGGTTCGCGTCGCCCAGGCTCTCGGTCGGGCATTCGCGGAGGCAGGGGCGGTGGTCGTGTCCGGCCTCGCCCGCGGCATCGATTCGGCGGCCCACCGGGGGGCGCTCGAGGGGGGTGGTCGGACTGTCGCCGTGCTCGGCACTGGCCCCGACGTGCCATACCCGGCCGGAAATCGCCGGCTCCACGGCCAGATCGCCAAGGATGGGCTGGTCATTTCGGAGAATCCGCCAGGACGGCATGCCTACAAGGGGTGCTTCCCGCGGCGTAACCGGCTCATCGCTGCCTTGTCCAGGCTGACAATCGTCGTCGAGGCGCCTCACAAGTCCGGCGCGCTCAATACCGCCACGCAGGCCCTGGAGCTCGGCAGGGTGGTGGCGGCGGTGCCGGGGCATCTGGGACAACCACGTTGCGAGGGATCGAACACCCTCCTCCGCGACGGCGCCCACGTGCTGGCGTCCGTGGACGATGCGCTGGCACTGCTCGGTGTGTCGAGAAAGCGAACAGTAGCCTACGTGTCCGGTGGGGCAGACGCAGACGTCTGGGATCTGATCGGCTCAGGCTGCCGGACGGTGGACCGCATCGCTGAAGACAGCGGCCGGGAGATTGGGGAGGTTGCAGCCGCCGTATCGCGGCTCGAAATCACAGGCCTGGTGGCGGTTGGGTCAGACGGAACGATCCATCCCACGCTGGCCGTCGACGGTTCTGGTGACAGGTGAAGTCGATTCTAGATGGATTTCCTAAGATATTATTATACAGTAGTTTGCGAAACTACTTTAGGTCGTTCTCAACTCCAACTTGTTGATGGACAGTCCGCCTGATTCCACGGCGAGCCGTCCGGTGCCGGCAGGCAACGACGGCTTCAGGCACGTGTACGTGCACGTTCCGTTCTGTTCGAGGAGGTGCAGCTATTGCGACTTCTCGATCGCCGTGCGGAAGGACGTACCGGCGGTGGAGTTTTCCACATCCATAGGCCTCGAGCTCGGCGCCAGGAACGTATTGAAACGATGCGCCGGGCGCTCCGGTACCTCGCCCGTCGATACCCTGTACCTCGGAGGCGGTACGCCGAGCAAGCTGGGCGAAGATGGGATCCGGACCCTGCTTGAGACGTTGGCCAGATCCGGGGTCGTTCCAGCTCCCGGTGCTGAAGTGACAATGGAGGCCAACCCGGAGGACGTCACCCCCGGATCCGCGGCGGCGTGGGTGGCGGCAGGGATCAACCGGCTCTCGATTGGCATCCAGTCGTTCAGCCCGGAGACGCTCACGTGGATGCACCGTACCCACGATTCCGCCCAGGCGGCAGCCGCCGTGCAGTCGGCCAGACTGGCCGGCATCGCCAACATCTCGATTGACCTGATCTACGCGGTTCCGGCGGTGGTTCGGCGCTCGTGGCGCGACGACCTCGACCTGGCAATTGCCCTCGAGCCGGACCACGTGTCCGCGTACGGCCTGACCGTCGAGCCCCGCACCCCGCTGGGGCGGTGGACTGCCCGGGGAACGGTGGAACCGCGCCCGGCCGATCAGGCCGCCGACGAGTTCCTCGAGGCGCACGCCGTTCTTTCCGCCGCCGGATTCCAGCACTACGAAGTGTCGAACTACGCCCGGCCGGGGTTCCGCAGCCGCCACAATTCGGCCTACTGGCGTCGCGTGCCGTACCTCGGCCTCGGCCCGTCGGCCCATTCATTTGATGGCGCCGTGCGCCGGTGGAACGTCCCCGCGTGGGCGGCGTGGCAGGTGGCGGTGGCTTCGGGAAGCGACCCGGTGGAGGGCGACGAGGTTCTGGGCGACCGCGAGCGCCTGTCGGAGGAGGTGTATTTGGGCCTGCGCACGGACTCGGGGTACGAGGTGACATCCGACGCCGACCTGGAGCACGCCGCACGCTGGGTGAAGGAGGGGTGGGCGAGGGTGACTGGCCGCCGCGTGCACCTCACGCCGGAGGGCTGGCTCCGGCTCGACGCGCTGGCGGCATCGCTCTCCGGCTCGTGATCTTCGCCCTCCGGGATCGATCCGGCTCATCTGTCTACTGTCTACTGTTTACTGTCTACTATTTTCCTTCCCATGCCCGGCCCGGAGCTGACCGAACGCGAGCGGCAGGTGCTCGCCGCCGTGATCCGATCGTACGTCGAGACCGCCGAGCCGGCCGGCTCGCGCGTGGTGTCGCGGCGGTTCGGGCTTGGCGTGTCGCCGGCGACCGTGCGGAACACGATGAGCGACCTCGAGGAGAAGGGGTTCCTCTTCCATCCGCACACCTCGGCCGGTCGCATCCCCACGGAAAAGGCCTATCGCCTCTACGTGGACGAGATGCTGCGGGTGCCGCCGCTCGACCGCAAGGAGAGCGAGCGCCTGGCGAAGGAGATTACCCAGGGCACGACGACGGTGGAGAACGTACTTCGGCGCGCCGCGCAGAGCCTGGGCGTGCTCGCGCAGGAACTCGGGGTGGCCCTCGGGCCGCGGTTCGACGACGCGATCCTGTCGCGGGTGGAGCTCGTCCGGCTGTCGGCGGAGCGCCTGATGCTCGTGCTGTCGCTCGAGGGCGGCGCCGTGCGCACGATCTTCATCGAGGTGAGCGCCCAGATCGGCGACGCGGCCCTCGCCGAGGTGCAGGCGGTGCTGAACGAGCGCCTGACGGGGCTGCGCCTGTCGGCGATTCGCGCCAGTCTCGGCGAGCGCCTGCGTGACGCGGCCACTTCCGGCGACCGCCGCGACCTGCTGAACATCTTCCTCCAGGAAGGCGACCAGCTGTTCGACGTGAACGCCCCGACCGACGCCGACGCGGTGGTGCTCGGGCAGGCGTCGGTGCTGGCCGACCAGCCCGAGTTCGGCGACGCGGAGCGCATGCGGCGCCTGCTCCAGCTCACGGAAACGCGCACGCAGATCGCCCAGCTGCTGCGGACGCGCCCCGCCGGGTCAGGCGTCCAGATCTCCATCGGCAGCGAGCACGGCGCCATGCTCCCCGGCGGCCTGACCGTGGTGACGGCGCAGTACACCGCAGGCAGCCTCACTGGCGTCATTGGCGTGATCGGCCCCACGCGCATGCCGTACGACAAGGTCATTTCCCTCGTGTCGCACACGTCACTGCTCGTTTCGGACCTCCTCGATGGCTGATTTCTACGCGACGCTCGGCGTCGGCCGCGACGCGACCGACGACGACATCAAGAAGGCCTACCGCCGCCTCGCCACGCAGTACCACCCGGACCGGAATGGCGGGTCGAAGGAAGCCGAGGAAAAGTTCAAGGAGATCATCGAGGCGTACGACGTGCTGCGCGACCCGCAGAAGCGCGCCGCGTACGACCGGTACGGTGAAGCTGGGCTGCGCGGCGCCGCGGGCGGCGGGGCCGGGTTCCACCACGTGGACCTCAGCGAGGCGCTGAACATCTTCATGCGCGACTTCGGCCTCGGCGACCTGTTCGGCCAGGCCGGGATGCGCCAGCAGGCCGGTCCGCGGAGCGGCGCCGACGTGAAGGTGGACCTGCTGCTTACGCTGCCGGAGGTGGCCACCGGCGTCAGCCGGACGGTGAAGATCAAGCTGCTCGACCCGTGCGATCGCTGTGGCGGGAGCGGCGCGGAGCAGGGCACGCGGCCCAAGACGTGCGCCACGTGCAACGGCGTGGGCGAGGTGCGGCGCGCCCAGCGCTCGTTCTTCGGCCAGTTCGTGAGCGTCGCGCCGTGCCCCACCTGCAGTGGCGAGGGCGTCGTGATCTCGGCGCCGTGCAAGGCGTGCCGCGGGGAGGGCCGCCAGCGGGGCGACCACACGATTCCCATCGACGTTCCGGCCGGCGTCGCGACGGGCCAGTACATGCACCTGCGCGGCGTGGGCAACGCCGGCGTGCGGGGCGGCCCGCGCGGCGACATCCTCGTGATGTTCGACGTGAAGGACGACGACCGGTTCGAGCGCGACGGCGAGGACCTGTACACGGAGGTGCTCATCTCCTTCCCGCAGGCGGTGAAGGGCGCCGACGTCGAGGTGCCGGGCGTGCTCGGCCCGCTC
>JAYEKC010000511.1:7661-9359 GCA_034716715.1 Gemmatimonadota bacterium
TCGGGCACGCAGAGCGGGCAGGTGTTCCAGCTCCGCGGGCGCGGTCTCCCACGGGTGAACGCGAGCGGGGCGGGCGACCTGCACGTGCGCGTGCAGGTGTGGACGCCCACCAGCCTGTCGCCCGAGGAGGAGCGTGCCATCGACGCGCTGTCGCAGGTGATGGCGCCTCCGCCGGAGAAGCGCGAGAAGGGCTTCTGGCAGAAGATGAAGGAAGCGCTTGGCGCGTGACGCCGCGCGCGTCGCGAACGGCTGGGGCTGCGACGGTGCGCGGCCCGCAGCCCGGTGGCGGTGATGTCACTGACGCGCGTTGAGGTGCGGCCCGGCGCCGGGCGCGGCGCCGCGGTGGCGGCCGCCCTGTTCGGCGCGGGCGCCGAGGCGCTGCAGGAAGCCGGCGACGCGCTCGTGACACTCGCGCCAACGCCTGAGGCGGCGGCGGTTTTCGCGGCGGCCGTCCGGTCCGCGGACCCGGGGGCCGCGGTCGCCACCGCGGAAACGCCGGACGTCGACTGGGCGAGCGCGTGGCGCGCGGGAATCCGCGCGCACACGGTGGGCTTCCTCACCGTCACGCCGCCCTGGCTCGCCGAGCCGTTCCTGCCCGGTCGCCGCATCGTGATCGAGCCGGCGATGGCGTTCGGCACGGGCGACCACGCCACCACGCGCGGCGTGCTCCTCCTGATGCAGGACGTCGTGCGGGCGGGCGACGTGGTGGCCGACCTGGGTGCGGGGAGCGCGGTGCTGGCGATTGCCGCGGCGCGGCTCGGCGCCGCGCGCGTGGTCGCGATCGAGTCCGACCCCGACGCCATCGGCAACGCGGAGGCCAACGTCGCCGCCAACGACGTCGCCGGCGCGGTCACCGTGCTCGAGGGCGACGCGGCGCTGCTCCTGCCACTCGTGGCGCCCGTGCGTGTGGTGCTCGCGAACATCATCTCGTCGGTGATCCGCGACCTGCTGCCGGTGATCCGGCGCTCGCTCGGCGCCGGCGGAGAAGCCATCTTCAGCGGCATGCTGGACGACGAGCGGGAGGCGATGATGTCGGCGTTCGACTCGAACGGGTTTACCGTGGTGGCGGAGATAACCGAGGAGGGATGGATGACTGTACGGGTGAGGGGGGCGGGTGAGGGGTGAGGGGTGGTGAGGGGTGAGGGGTGGTGAGGGGTGAGGGGTGGTGAGGGGTGAGGCGTGAGGGCAGCGCAGCCATGACCCTCGCAACCTTCGTCGCCACCGGGCCCTTTGCGCCGGGGCACCAGGTGACGCTCGGCGAGGCCGAGGCGCACCACATCAAGGTGCGGCGGCTCGAGGTCGGTGCGCGCGTGGCCCTCGTGGACGGCCAGGGGGCGCGGGCCTCGGGCGTGCTGGTGCGCGTGGCCAAGCGCAACGCGTGCGTGGAGGTGCAGGAGGCGGATGCCGAAACACCGCCGCCCGCCGTGCACCTGCTCGTGCCCATCGCCGACAAGGAGCGCATGCTCCTGGTCGCGGAAAAGGCGGCCGAACTTGGCGCCACGAGTTGGCGCCCCGTGATGTTCCGGCGCTCGCGCAGCGTGGCGGGCCGCGGCGAGGGCCCGATGTTCGTCCGGAAGGTGCACGGCCGCATGACGGCCGCGCTCGAGCAGTCGGGCAACGCGTGGCTGCCGATGGTGTATCCCGACGCCAACGTGGAGCGGGCGATCGCCGCCGCGCCCGACGGCCTCCGCGTGGTGC
>JAYEKC010000512.1:0-1829 GCA_034716715.1 Gemmatimonadota bacterium
GCCGCGGCGGCCCCGACGGCGGCGAAGGCCGCGCCGGCTCCGGCGGCCAAGGGAGGGAAGTAAGCGATGACCGAATCGCGCGCGATCCAGCGGACGACGCGGCAGTCGCCCTACAAGATGCGCCTCGTGATCGACCAGGTGCGCGGCAAGCGCGTGAATGACGCGCTGGCGCTGCTCCGGTTCAGCAGGAAGCACGCGGCGAAGCAGATCGAGAAGGTGGTCCGGAGCGCCGTGGCGAACGCCGAGCAGGCGGCGCGGGCGGCGAATGCGTCGCTCGACGTGGACGACCTCGTGATCACGCAGGCGCTGGTGAACGAGGGCCCGAAGCTGCGGCGGTTCATGCCGGCGGCGATGGGCCGGGCGACGCCGATCAAGAAGCGCACGAGCCACGTGGAGATCGTCGTGGCGGACCGCGGGACGAAGAGGAAGGCACGCTAATGGGACAGAAGACCAATCCGATCGGCTTTCGCCTGGGCGTCTCCAAGCAGTGGCGCTCGCGCTGGCACGCCAGCAAGAAGGACTTTCCCGCGCTGCTGAAGGAGGATGAGCTCCTCCGGAAGTACCTGAAGGCGCGGCTCTCGGGGGCGGCGATCGCCGACATCGGGATCGACCGCAAGCCGGGCAAGGTGGTGGTGACGATCCACACGGGCCGGCCGGGCGTGGTGATCGGCAAGAAGGGCCAGAGCGTGGAGGAGCTGAAGAACGAGCTCCAGCAGCTCACGGGCAAGGACGTGGGCGTGAACGTGGACGAGATCAAGCGGCCGGAGATCGAGGCGCAGCTCGTGGCGGACAACATCGCGGCACAGCTGGCGCAGCGGATCTCGTTCCGGCGGGCGATGAAGCGCGCCGTGCAGAGCGCGATGCGCATGGGCGCCGGCGGGATCAAGGTGAAGTGCGGTGGGCGGCTTGGCGGCGCGGAAATCGCGCGCGTCGAGGGCTACCACGAGGGGCGCGTGCCGCTGCACACGCTGCGCGCGGACATCGACTACGCCACGAGCACGGCCAAGACGACGTTCGGCACGATCGGCGTCAAGGTGTGGATCTACAAGGGCGAAGTGGTCGAGGACCGGCGCGGCAAGACGTACTCGACGGATGCGTAGCATCCGTCGAGTAGACAGTAGACAGTAGACCGTAGACAGACCCACACGAAAGGCTGACCAATGCTGGCACCGAAGCGCGTAAAATTCCGCAAGATGTTCAAGGGTCGCACCAAGGGGATCGCGACCCGTGGGAGCACCGTGGCGTTCGGCCATTACGGCCTGCAGGCGCTGGAGCCCGGCTGGGTGACGGCGCGGCAGATCGAGGCGGCGCGCGTGGCGCTGACGCGGCACATCAAGCGCGGCGGGAAGGTCTGGATCCGCGTGTTTCCCGACAAGCCGGTGACGAAGAAGCCGGCTGAGACCCGCATGGGCAAGGGCAAGGGTTCGCCCGAGCTGTGGGTGGCGGTGGTGAAGCCGGGCCGCGTGATGTTCGAGATCGAGGGCGTGGACAAGACGCTGGCCGAGAAGGCGATGCAGCTGGCGGCGGCGAAGATCGGCATCCGGACGAAGTTCGTGGCGCGCGAGGAGGCGCACACCGAATGAAGGCGACACAGATCCGCGAGTTGTCGGCGGACGACATCACGGCGCGCGTGGCCGAGCTGGAACGGGAGCGGTTCAACCTCCGGTTCCGGGCGGGCACGCAGCCCCTGGAGGACCCGCTCCGTCTGCGGGCGATCCGGCGTGAGCTGGCGCGACTGAAGACGGTGCTGCGCGAGAAGTCGCTCGCGCCGACGGGAGGGACGTAACCGATGGCGGACGTGGCGAAGGCGACGGCGGGGATCCGGAGCG
>JAYEKC010000513.1:0-1827 GCA_034716715.1 Gemmatimonadota bacterium
CGCCGTCGGGCTGCTACCCGGCGGCGCTTCCGTTTTTGAGTTGGGGTGGGTCCCCTCCCGCCGACACGCCGGCGTCGATGATGCCCGCCGAAGTGCCGACATCGACCTCCGTCACGCCGACGGCGTCCGCGATGACCATGAGCCGAGCGTGCTCCGTGGCTGCCCCACGGAGCTGCGCCGAGAGATCCCGCATCTTGAGGCGGCTCTTCGCGAGGTCCTCCGCGACCGTGGCGCGCGCTGACCGGATGGTGCTCGCCCCGGCGGCCATGCTGAACCGTGGCAACCGGTGCGCTCATACGCGCCTCGTCTTCGTGTCGCATGGACAGCCGATGGTCGGACACACGCGGACATGGGCCGGATGACCGCAGGCCTTGCAGAGCGCGGGCTCGTTGGGGCGCGCGGCCATCAGGTCCGGGCCCCGGCGAGCTGCAGCCGCCGCGTCTGGACGCATTCGATGAGCGTGTCGAGCGTCGAGCGGTGGCTGAGCAGCGCATGCTCGCACCGCGCGAGGGTACCGATGTCGTTCTGCGCGAGGGCGGCCTGCACCTCGACGAGGTCAGCCTCGCCCTGGGCGCGCGTCTCCTGCTCGATCGCCATTGCGATGGTGATGCGCGCGCGCGGCCGGCGCGCGTCAATCAGCGCGCGGAACCGGTCGGCGATCGCGAAAGCGTCCGAGTCCTCCGGGCACTGGGAGGCGAGCTCGAGCAGGCGGACGATGCCGCGCCAGCGGTAGCGGTCCCCGCGCTGCAGGTCCTTCAGGAACTGCCGGTCGGCTTCGGTCAGGTGCCGTGCGGCGCCCTGAACCTTCGCCGCGATCTCCGAGATCTCCCGTCGGATGGCGGGCTCGCCGGCCGCTGCCACGGCGCTGCGAGGATCGTGGTACGTGGGCATGGTGCCTCGGATCGAAAGTGTCTGCATGGGAAGTCGTGACCCACCACCTACTCAGCTGCAGCGCCAGCGGGGATCTTCTCCGCGACCGGTTCGAACACCGCGGCGACGGGGAGCTTCAGCGCCTCGGCGATGGCCTGCTCGATGCGCGGCGAGCGGCGCCGGCCGTACATCACTTCGGAGACGTGGGAGACCGTCACGCCCGCCTGCCGGGCGATCGCCGTCTGCGTCACGCCTGCACGCATCAGCGCGACCTTTCGCTCGAGGGGCGGCATGGGCATCTTGGGTGACCTCACGGTGAGAGCTTGCGGGAAAATCATACGCGACAGATGTAACGACTGTCAAGTGTGTCCATTACACACGGAAATAGTTTCACGTGGAACGAAGCCCCAGCAGTGCCTTCGCGACCGCTCTTCGGCAGGCAATGGCGAGTGCCAGCTTGTCGGCGATCCAGCTTGCCGATGATCTCGGCATCTCGAGGCAGGCGGTGAGTGCCTGGCGGCAGGGTCGTGCGATTCCTGACGACGGTCGGGTCGCCGATCTCTCCCGGTATTTCGCGAGAAAAGGGGTGGCGTTCGACCCTCGCGGGGAGCCGCCGCGTACTATGCGCGAAGTGCCGGCCGTCGAGTATCGAGCGGGCTGGCCGGCCGGGTGGCAGGCGCGCGCCTACCGCCTCGCGCTCGAGGCCGCTGAGGCTGGTGCGAGTGAGGAGGAGATCGCCGTCGTGCGCGGGTGGATGCTGGATCCGCAGCTGCAGCTGCTCTGGTCAGGCGGCGCGCCGCGCGAGCTGAAGGAACTGGATGGGATCGAGGTTGGCGCGCGCGCCTGGCTCCGCGCGCGAGGGCGCAAGGTGGCGAAGGACGTGCCGGCGCCGACGGGCCACAAGTGACCGGATTCGGTCTAGCGGTAGCAGCGGGCGTATCTCACATTCGGCCCATG
>JAYEKC010000514.1:0-1827 GCA_034716715.1 Gemmatimonadota bacterium
TGCCACGGCCACGACCGACGCCTCGAACGGATCGGTCAACGCGATGCACGACTCGTTCACGCCGCTGGGCGGACTCGTGCCGCTCGCCAACATCCAGCTCGGCGAGCTGATCTTCGGCGGGGTGGGCTCCGGTCTGTACGGCATGGTGATGATGGCCGTGCTCACCGTATTCATCGCCGGGCTCATGGTGGGCCGGACGCCGGAATACCTCGGCAAGAAGGTCCAGAGCCGCGAAATCCGGATGGTGATGCTGTACGTGCTGATCTTTCCGGCAACCATCCTGACGTTCACGGCGATGTCCGTCGTGCTGCCGGCCGGGCTCGCCGGGCTCAACAACGCCGGCCCACACGGCCTCTCCGAGATCCTGTACGCGTTCAGCTCCACCGTCGGCAACAACGGAAGCGCGTTCGCGGGGCTCACGGGATCCACGTACTACTACAACACGATGTTCGGCATCGCCATGCTCATCGGGCGATTCGCCATGATGGTGCCGGTGTTTGCGCTGGCCGGGTTCCTGGCCGAGCGCAAGACGGTGCCCGAGTCGGCAGGGACGTTTCCCGTCACGACGCCGCTCTTCGTGGTGCTCCTCGTCGGCGTCATCGTGATCGTCGGCGCCCTCACGTTCTTCCCGGTGCTCGCGCTGGGGCCGATTGTCGAGCATCTCGCGATGCTCGCCGGGAGGCTCTTCTGATGAAAGTCCGCACGCATTCGCTGTTCGACGCGCAAATCGCGGGCGGGGCGGCCGTCGAGGCCCTGCGCAAGCTCGACCCGCGCGTCCAGCTCAGAAATCCAGTGATGTTCGTCGTGCTGGTCGGTGCCGTGCTCACCACGCTGGTGTTCGGGCGCAGCCTCGCGACCGGTGCGCCGGACACCTGGTTCAACTTCCAGCTCGCGGCCTGGCTCTGGTTCACCGTCGTCTTCGCGAACTTCGCCGAGGCGATGGCCGAGGGCCGCGGTCGCGCGCAGGCCGCGACGCTCCGCGAAACGCGCACGTTCACCGAGGCACGGAAGCTGCGCGACCCCCGGCTCCGCCACGACTTCGAGATCGTGCGCGGGGCGACGCTCGTGAAGGGCGACGTCGTCCTCTGCCTGCCGGGCGACGTGATTCCCGGCGATGGAGAGGTCATCGACGGCGTCGCATCGGTGGACGAGTCGGCGATCACCGGCGAGTCGGCGCCCGTGGTGCGCGAGGCGGGCGGGGACCGCTCGGCCGTGACGGGCGGCACCAAGGTGCTGTCGGACTGGCTGGTCATCCAGATCACCGCGAACCCCGGCGAAACGTTCCTCGACCGGATGATCGCGCTGGTCGAGGGGGCGTCGCGGCAGAAGACGCCCAATGAGATTGCCCTGACGATTCTGCTGGCCGGCCTGACGATCGTGTTCCTCTTTGCCGTGGCCACGTTGCTGCCCTTCGCCACGTACAGCCATGCGACGGTCACCATGCCGGTGCTCATCGCCCTCCTCGTGTGCCTCATCCCCACGACGATTGGGGGGCTGCTCTCGGCCATCGGCATCGCCGGGATGGACCGGCTGATCCAGCGCAACGTGATCGCGATGAGCGGCCGGGCGGTGGAGGCCGCCGGTGACGTCAACACGCTCCTCCTCGACAAGACCGGCACGATAACGCTCGGCAACCGCCTGGCCACGGCCTTCGTACCGGCGCCCGGCGTCGATGCGCACGTGCTCGCGGATGCCGCGCAGCTCTCCTCGCTCGCCGATGCGACGCCGGAAGGGCGGAGCATCGTCGTGCTCGCCAAGGAGCGTTTCGGGCTCCGCGGCCGCACCGTGGGCGCCGGGGAGGAGGCCGCGCCCCACGAGGCCGCCACC
>JAYEKC010000515.1:0-9340 GCA_034716715.1 Gemmatimonadota bacterium
CCGCCCGCCACATCCGGCGCGGCCTGGCCCGCAACCGTTGCGTACAGCACGCGCGGGTTGCTCGGCGCGATCGCAAGGTTCGCCTCGATGATCTTCGGCAGCCCGTCGGTGAGCTGGCGCCACGTGGTGCCGCCGTCGGTGCTCTTGTAGATGCCGCCGGTGGTCACGCCCACGCTGCTGGGGAAGTCCGACCCTTCATAGAACGTCTGCTGCTGCTGCCACATCGCGGCGTACACGACGTCCGGGTTCTCGGGGTCGATGCGCACGTCGTTGCCGCTCGTGTACTCGTCCGTGTACAGCACCTTCTGGAACGACTTGCCGCCGTCGGTGCTGCGGAAGATGCCGCGCTCGGCGTTGGGCCCGTATGGATGCCCCAGTGCCGCGACGAAGAGCCGGTCGGGATTTCGCGGGTCCACGTCGATCCAAGCGATCATCTGCGACTCGCGGAGGCCGAGGTGGGTCCACGTTCTGCCGCCGTCGGTGGACTTGTACATCCCGTCGCCGGTGGCGAGGTCGGGGCGGATGATGGCCGCGCCGCTACCGACGTAGATGATCATCGGGTTCGACGGCGCGACCGCGATGGCGCCGATGGAGCCCGTGGATTCCTTGTCGAAGATGGGCGTCCAGGTGGAGCCGAAGTCCGTGGTGCGCCACACGCCGCCGTTGTCGAACCCGGCGTAGAACGTGTTCGCGTGCTGCGGCACGCCCACGGCGGCGCGGGCGCGGCCCGCGCGGACGGGGCCGATGCTGCGCCAGTGGAGCGCGGCGGTGATGTCGGGGTCCTGCGCGGCAGAAGGCGCGCTGGTGAGCGCCGCGAGGGCGGCGGCGACGGCGAGCCTGGCGAATTGCGAACGCACGGGGACGTTCCTCCCGGAGGTAGCGGCCACGGGTGGGGGGGGGGTGGCCTACCATATGATACGACGGCGATGTCAGCCGCGCTTCCTGAGCGCCTGCAGCTTCTCCTCGACGGATTCCGGCACGAACAGGTTGTCGGCGATGGCGGCGATCTCCTCGGCCTCGCGCCACGCGGCCTCGAGCGCCTGGAGTTCGCCCTCCATCGCGCGCCGCTCGGCCTCCTCGTGGAGGGCCATTTCGAGGGCCAGGCGCGTGGGGGCGGAAAGCGAGAACAGCCCGGACTTGAGGTAGCGGCTGTTGTCGCCGCGGCGGTACCACGGCACCTGCCGCCCGCGCCGCGCGACGGCGACGGGGTTGTCGGCCACGTCGGCGAGGAACGCGTCGGACCCGCCCGCCGCCTCGATGGCGTCCACGGCGGAGCCGATCTCGCGCTTGCTGCCGCCGAACCGGTTGACCTTGGGCACGATCAGCGACGCGATGCGCGCGGCCTCGTCGCCGGTGAAGCGGCCCTGCCCGTTCTTGAACCGGAGGTTCACGGCGAGCGAGCCGTCGTCGGCGCGGTCAATCGACGTTTCGCCGAGGTGGCGCCGGCGCACGTGGACGAGGCCGTGGCGTTCGGTGCGGATCTTCGCCACCACGGTCTCGGGGTTGCCACGGACGATGTTCTGGCCGGCCTGCGCGATCATCCAGGTGAAGCTCCCGACGCCGGCGCCGGCCACGGCGCCGCCCACCACCACGGCGCCGAGGGCGGCGGCGGCGCCGCCCGCCACGAGGAGCGCGCGCGTGCGCCGGCGGCCGAACTGGTCGCCGTAGCGCCACGCGGCGAACTCGGGCCGCTGGGGCGCGCCGATGCGGACGAGCGTGGTGCCCTCGCGCAGCTTGGCGAGCCCCACGTTGTGGGTAGTGACGCGGCGCCGGGCATCGCGGTAGAGCTTCTCGGCCTGTTCGATGGCCTCCCAGCGCTCGTCGAGGGGCGAGAGGTTCCAGCGCTCGCACGCGGGGCACACCACCCAGAGGCGGCCGCGCGCGGCGTCGAACGCCAGGCGCTTCCCGACCGGGAACGTCTCGAGCGTCTCGTTCGCGCCGAGCGGCTTGTTGCAGAAGATGCAGGTGGAGAACATCGGCAGCGCCGGCCGCGGTGGGGGAAAGCCGCGCGCCGTCCCGAATACTACGGCAGCGGGGCCCGCCGGGTGCCATTTGGCCACCGCCGGGTGTCCCGGCGCCCGATGGTGTGGCGTTAAACGCACGACCCGTGACCGTTGCCGGCCACGGGCCTCGCCACACACACGGTTCACCCCCCAGTGTACCGGCGCATGACTGAATTCGTGCGCTTATCGACCGCAGACCCCGGGGAACGCCTTGAGGTCCGAAATGCCATCCTGTGCTGCGTGCCCACCTGGACACGCCACCGCATGCGTTCCCTCATTCGGGGGCAGGCTGCGGTGTACGCGGAGGATTTTGCGGGGGAGCGCCTTACGACGCCTTAACGGGCGTGCAAGGTTCTGTTAATGCGCCCGGGCGGTCAGCGATTCAGCCAGTACGCAACCTTCAGCAGGAAGGTGTTGTCCGGATGGAGCGCGAACAGGTCGCCGTAGTCGCGCGCCCAAGGCCGGTCCGGATTCGCATTGACGTAATCCTGACGGCCGTGCTGCCACACCGCGAACAGCGTGGATCCCGGGCGGTACTCCCACCGCACCACCGTGTTGGTGCGGAGCTGGCTGTACGTGAAGGCCATCGGCGTGCCCGCGGGCGGCGTGTACGGCCGGTACCGGTCGGCGTAGGCGTCGGCGCCGGGTGTGCCGCTCACTTCGCGCACGTTGGTGTACGTGCCGGTGGTGACGAACGGCTCGCCGTAGAACTCGAACGTGAGGTTGGGCGTGGCCGTGTAGTTGAGCCGCAGGCTCATGTCGAGCGTGTTCTGCTTCAGGTGCGCGAACGAGTAGTGCGTGGTGCCGCCCGACACGAAGTTGCCCAGCCACTGCAGGTCGTCGTTCGAGTGGCTGACGCCCGTGCTTAGCGACGCCGTGAACTGCGGTCCCACGCGGAAGTTCACGTACGGGCTGAGTGACGCGTTGGAGGAGTTGCCGGCGTCGGCCCAGCCGAAGTTGAACCAGAAACCGCCATAGATGGGCTTTCGGCTGTCGGTGTTGAACCCGCCCCACGGGAAGAAGCCCGACGACTTGCGCACGGCCGGTCCGCCGCGAGTGCACCGGTCGCACCACGTCTTCGAGAGGTTGGCGAACGTGCCGCCGAGGTGGACGTCCCAGTTGTTCAGCAGGCCCATGTGGCCGTTGAAGTTGATCCCCTGGTCGAACTTCCGGCCCGCGCTGTTCCAGGCGATCCAGTGGTTGCCGTTGATTTGCGCCCACCGGTAGATCCACTTCTGGGATTGCCACGACAGGGCGGCCCACGTGCTCCAGTTGAGGAGGTCGGCGCGGCGGAGGTAGCCGAGGTCGTTCACGTCGAACCCGGCGGACTGCTGTACGATGCTCGTCTCGAAGCGCGTGATGCCGCCGCCGTACTTCCCGAACTTGAGCTGGCCCTCCCATCCGGAGAGCGACGTCGCGCTGGAGTCCACGCCGGGCCCGTCGCCGGGCTGCTGGAAGTAGTGCACCGCGTTCGTCTGGGTGCGGGTGATCATCGCGGGCGTGCCTTCCACCCGCGAGCCGGCGAGCTGCGCGTTGAACTCGTAGTTGCCCTTGTCGAAGCGGTCGCGGTACGTGGCGCCGGCCGCGTACGCCGCGCGGTGCAGGAACTGCGCGCTGGCCGTGTCGAGCGACCGGTTCACGGCGGTGCCGATGAAGCTGAACCCCGTGTTGCCGTCGTTCAGGTCCTGCTGCGCGCGCACCACGACGTAGTTCGCCTGCGGTTCCACCGCCCGGCCGCCGAGACCGTTGACGCGCTCGGTGACGGCGTCGAGCAGCCCGAAGGCGAGCCCCGACTTTGTGCGCCCGGTGAGCTTCGCCGCGCCGGCGATCGGCGTGGCCGTGGCGGTGGACGCGTCGCCGTAGAGGCCCGCGAGCGACGGCGAGCGGCCGATCCGCCGCGAGTAGAACAGCCCCTCGTTCGTGCTGCAGTCCACCACGATGTAGCAGTTTAGCGCGAACTGGTACAGCCCCGTGCCCTCCACGAAGAAGGGGCGCCGCTCCGAGAAGAATGTCTCGAACGCCGACAGGTTGAGCACCGCCGGGTCGGCCTCCACCTGGCCGAAGTCGGGGTTCACGGTGGCGTCGAGGGTCACGTTCGGCGTGATGCCCACCTTGAGGTCGCCGCCCACGGTCGCGTCCTGGCCACGGTCGTACGAGCCGTCAGCGCGCACGCGCTGCACGTTCTTCGTCACCACGTACGGCACGGCCTCCACCCGCCGGGCCGACGACAGGCCCTCGAGCCCCCGCAGGCGGCCGAGCTGCGACACGAGCCCGTTCCGCGTGGGCGAGTAGAGCGGCCACGACGTGCGCTCGGCGAGCCGCTCGATGTCGCGCCAGATGCCGAATCCGAACGTGTGGGTCGGGCCCGGCGCGTAGCGCAGCTGCGAGAGCGGCACGCGATACTCGGCCGTCCAGCCGAGCGAGTCCACCGCCGTCGCCACGTCCCAGACGCCGTCCCACGACTGGTCCTCGTCCCGGTCGTTGCTCATCGAGTAGTCGCGCTTCACGCCGTCCGGATTCACCGCCAGCTCGTACCCCGAGCGCTTGTCGTCGTACGAGTCGATGAGGAGCTTGATCTGGTCGCTTGGCCCGCGCTGGTCGCGGCGCGACAGCGCGTGCATGATGCTGTCGGGGTGCGGGTCGAACATCCGCACGAACACGTACAGGTTCCTGTCGTCGTACGCGACGCGGAACTCCGTGCGGAAGCTCGGGTCCACGTCCACCTTGGGCTGGAACTGGCGGAAGTTCGAATAGCGCGGCGCGCCCTGCCACACGGCGTCGTCGTCGCGGCCGTCGATGCGTGGCGCCTGTTCCGCGCGCACGGCCGTGGCCGTCGCGGCGGCGACGGCGGCGTCACGGGCGGCGGGCGAGGGGCCCGACTGCGCGCGTGGTGCGCGCGCCGGGAAAATGACAGCGACGGCAAGCAGCGCAGTCGCGAATGTGGACGTTCGCAAGGCGACTCCTCGGGGGACGGACACCCCTTTGACAGCGGAGCGGCGCGGGAGGTTGTAAGCGCGCCTCGTTCCCCTTACGGGCGGCCTCCGGGCGGGGATTCAGCCCCGCGGGCCGGCGTGTCGTCTTGCGTCAGGTGCCGGGCAGCAGTGGCACCGCCGCCACCGTGGCACCGCGCACCATCTTCGCAAACGTCTGGGCGATCGAGGGATCCACTTCCGCCGAGGCGCGCTCGAGGATGTAGTCGATCACCTGGTCCGTGGTCCACGGTTTGCGGTACGGCCGGTTGGTGGAGAGCGCGTCGTAGATGTCGCACACGTGCACGAGGCGGCTCGCGAAGTGGCAGCCGCGGCTCCACTGGAAGGCCGGATAGCCCTTGCCGTCGATGTGCACGTGGTGCTCGTAGGCCACCACGGCCGCCATCTGCATCCCTTTGTGCTTCTCCAGGAGGATGCGCGCGCCCTCCACCGGGTGCGTGGCCATCACCGCCATTTCCTCGGGCGTGAGGCGGCCCGGCTTGGTGAGGATCTCCCTGGGCACCCGCACCTTGCCGATGTCGTGGAGCAGGCCCGCCACGCCGAACGCGCGCACCTCGGCCTTGGAACACCCCACCGCCTCGGCGAGGCCCATCGTGAGGACGGCCACGTTGCACGCGTGCGTGACGGTGTACTGGTCGAAGTCCTTCAGCGCGACGAGGGGCAGGAGCAGTTTCTGCTCCCGGTGCATCGCGATGGCGAGCGAACCCACCACGGCCTCCACCTCGGCCATCGGGATGCGCTCCGACGAGATCACCTCCTCGTGGATCCATCCCACGGTCGTGATCTCCTCCGCGAGCGAGAGCGCGAGCCGCGCCGTCTCCTCGTCGGTGATCGCGGGCTCGCCCCCGGCGTCCGGCGGCGGCGTGGCGTCGTCGCGCCCGCCCATCACCCGCAGCGACCCGAAGCGGATCGACGTGCCGACCATCTGGCGCTGGGCGCTGGATTCCGGTTCCTTGCCGTTCAGCTTGTCGTACATCTCCTCGAGCGCACGCTCCCACTGCTCCCGCTTCACGTCGGCGTCCACTTCGAGCCGCTCGATGCCGCAGCCGCTGAGGCGCGACGCCCAGTCCCAGTTGCGCAGGTCCTCGAGCACGTGGCCCTGGAACACCACGTCGGCGCCAATGATGGAGAAGTCGGCGTACTGGATGTCGGCGAGGAGGTCCGTGAGCCTGGCGAACCCCGCGTCCACCACGCGTTCGCGCGCCGGATGGCCGGCCTTGTACAGCGACAACGTCGAGAGGCATTGCCCCAGCGACACCATGAACGCGGCGGGCGTGCTCACCGGGCCTCCCGCCCCGCGCCGGCCGCCACGACGTGCGGGTCGTCCGACGCAGCCGCGAGCGCCAGCACGCGCTTCACCTCGGCGTCGGCGGACCAGCGGGCGGCGAGCACGCGGAGTGCCGCTAGCGTTTCCGGGGTCTTCGGCGCCAGCACCCAGCGGCGGAACATGAACGCGCCCCGGCGCCGGCGCACGAGCGACAGCAGCCAGTCGCGGACCGGCGGCAGCGTCACGTGCACGAGCAGCGGAACCCCGCGAATGCGGATGTCGGAGCCGTCGTCGGCCTGCTGCACGATCTGGAACAGCCGCTGGTGCGTGCGGCGCCCCACGCCGCCGGCGGCGAGCTCGAGGCCGGCGCGGATCACCCGGTGGTCCTTGTCGCTCAGGGCGTCGTGCACCGCCGCCTCGCGGCGCTCGGGAAGCCGCGCGAGCAGCCGGTAGGCCTCGAGCCGCAGGGCCGCCTCTTCGTGCTTGGTGTATGTGTCGAAGGGCAGGTCGGCCGGCGGTTCGCGCAGGTCGGCGAGGAGCGACAGCAGGTTGCGCTGCACGTACCACACCGCGCCGTCGAGCCGCGCAATGAGCTTTCCCCGCACCGCGTCACCGAGCTCGCGCAGCCGGTCGAGCAAGAGGCGGCGCGTGGCGTCCGACTCGGAGATGGCCAGCGCGTCGAGGATGGCGTCGGCCTGCGGCAACTCGCAGCGCTCGAGCAGCAGCCGAGCGCCGTCCACCTCGATGGGCTCGTTGAGCAGCACCCGCCGCACCGTCTCCGGCTCCAGCAGGTGCTCGGTGATCATCGGGCCCGCGATCGTCGCCCGCTCGGCCTCGTCGAGGTACCGGAACAGGAGGCTGAGGCGCTTCTGCTCGATGAGCTCGTTCACGGCCGCCTGCACGTCGGCGCCGCTGGCGTTCGTCTCGAGCGCGATCTGGAGGATCCGGTCGGCCCCGGCCGCGCCGCCCCCGTCGAGCGCGGCGCCGGCGTCGTCGTACGCCGCGATCTTCGCGAGCAGCGTCTCGTGCGCCTCCGTGGCGCCGGACTCGAACGTCCAGTCCTCGATCAGCTGGCGCGCCGCCTCGCGGATGGGTTCGCCGCCGTCGTCCGCCCCCGCGTCGCGGCGCCGCCGCGTCTGCGAGGCGAGCTTCTTGAACAGCATCAGGAGATGGTTCGAGACGGACTTCCCGTCGCTCTTGGCCGCGGCCTCGATCCAGTCGGTCACCGCCGACACGGGCAGCGCGTCCACTCCCTGCATCAGCAGCAGGCGCTTGCGCACGGGATCCACCTCGCTGCCGAGGAGCGAATCGAGCGTGCCCGGCGCCACCTGCGCGAGCACCTCGCGGAGCCGCGCGGCCACCGCGCCACCGCCCGCGCGGCCGCGGCGGCGCGCGTGCCGCCCCACGCGGAGCAGCGACTTCAGGATCGCGGCGTTGTCGCCGCCCTCCTTGGCGCGCGCACTGATCATCGCCGCGATGTGCGCCGCACTCAGTGCCGCCGGCAGCTGGGCGGTGCGCCGCAGCATCGCCGACGGGCGCTGCGGCGGTGCCGGCTCGGCCCCTTCGGCGCCCTCGGCGGCGTCAGTGGGCGCACCCGCGGCCGGCTGTTCGCCGGACAGGCGCACCGGCTGCGAGATGCGCGGTTCGTCCGTCGCGCCACCGCCGCCTTCGGCCCCGTCCACGCCGTCCCACCCCGCGAGCGCCGCATCCGCCAGCTCGCGCCACAGCTGCTCGCCCTTCTCGTCCGGCCCGCCTTCGTCGTCCTCGTCGTCGAGGGCCAGGCCTTCATATGACAGGAGCTCCACGGACGCGTGGTCGCCGAGCCGCGGAGCCGTTACGTCGTCGTCGTCGGACTCGGGCGCGCGCGACGCCACCACGAAGTCGAGCAGGGCGCCGAACTCCTCCTCGTCGAGTCCCTCGCGCAACGCGATGCCCGCGATGCCCTGCCGGTGCATCCGCTCGGCTAGCTCGCCGAGCGCCGGGTTCCTGGGGTCGCTCGACGCACCGCCGATCGTCAGCTGCCGCCGGCCGACGGTCATCACGATTTCCTTCTCGGTGGAAAGCGCCTGGCCGAGCGCGCGCAACGCGACGCCCTCGGCGGCCACCAGCGACGGGTGCTTCGGCGGATACGCGAACCGCCGGTGCATGACCACCGAGAATTCCTTCAGCCACGCGAGGTTGGCGGCGGAAAGGCGTTCGGCGACTGGTGTGGTCAAGCCCGATCCGGTGGGGAACGGGTCAAATATGACGCACGGCGACTTGGGCCGCCCACGTGGGCCACGAACCCAGCTCGCCCCGGCCATGCATCTCGGCGCTAGCGCGGGGGAGATCAGACAAGAACCACGGATGGTTTTGTCCGCGCGGGGCCCGCGCCTGAGTCATCCGTTGTTCTTGTTTGATGTGAACAACACCCGCCGAGACGCCCGTTCGCCCACGGGGCCGCGAACCCCGCTCGCCTGGGCGCGCGTCTCGGCGCTATCGCGGGGGAGATCAGACAAGAACTACGGGATAGTCCACCCGCGCAGGCCCGCGCCGGAGTCATCCGCTGTTCTTGTTTGATGTGAACAACACCCGCCGAGACGCCCGTTCGCCCACGGGGCCGCGAACCCCGCTCGCCTGGCGCGCGTCTCGGCGCTATCGCGGGGGAGAATCAGGCAAGAACTACGGGATAGTCCACCCGCGCAGGCCCGTGCCGGAGTCATCCGCTGTTCTTGTTTGATGGAACAACACCCGCCGAGACCGCGGTCGCCCACGTGGGCCGCGAACGCGGCCGACCGGGCAGCGAGGGAGGTTCAGCAGGCCGTTCGGCCGCATCGTACTATATGGAATGGCCACCCGAATCCCCCTCCCCATGCCCATCTTCCGCCGCCTCTCGCTCGCCGCCGCCGGCCTCCTCAGCGTCGCCACCGCAGCCCACGCCCAGAGCAAGCGGCCGCTCACCCAGGCCGACTGGGACCGCTGGGAATCCATCGCCAGCCCCACGCTGTCGCCCGACGGCAAGTGGGCGGCGTACACGGTGAACCCGCGCGTAGGCGACGGCACGTTCATCGTGCGCTCCACCACGGGGTCGAGCGAGTACC
>JAYEKC010000516.1:0-1825 GCA_034716715.1 Gemmatimonadota bacterium
GTTGCGCCGCCGCTCGCGGGCTTCGGGCTGGCCGGGCGCGCCGAGGCGCGCCGGGTGATCACGGCGGCGCGCGCCGCCCTGGCGTCGCGCTGCCGCGAGGTGTTCGCCACCACGAACGCCAACCCCCGCGAGGTGTGGCTCGCGCCCCTCGGCGAGGGCGCGGAACTTGCACTCTTTGGCCTGCCACACGAGCTGCGCGTGAGCATCGAGGCCAACTACGGGTACGTGCTCTTCGTGAACGGCGTGCCGACGGCGTACGGCGGCGTCACGCCGCTCTTCCGGCAGGCCAACACGGGCGTCAACGTCTTCCCGGCATTCCGCGGCTCCGAGGCGGCGTTCCTGTGGACGCAAATGCTGCGCGCGTTCCACACGCTGTTCGGCGTCACCCGGTTCGTTGTGAACGCGGTGCAGTTCGGCGAGGACAACGACGAGGCCCTCGCGAGCGGCGCGTACTGGTTCTACTGGCGGCTTGGTTTCCGGCCGGCGTCGCGGCGGCTCGCGGCGCTGGCCGCCCGCGAGGCCCGGCGCCTCGCAGCGCACCGCAGCGCGCGCACGAGCCCCGCGCTCCTCCGGAAGCTCGCGACAGGCGACCTGCACTTCACGCTCCCCGGTGCCGGCGACGACGACTTCTTCGACGAACTTCTGCTCGCGCGCTGCGCTCGCCTGGCGACGCGCGCGCTGGCCCGCACCGGCGCGTCGCACCGCGGCGAAGCCGAGCGCATCCTCGCCACCCGCGTGGCCGCCAGCCTCGGCGTGCGCTTCGAACGCTGGCCGCGCGCCGAGCGCCGCGCGTTCACTCGAATGGCGCCCGTCGTGTCGGTCATTCCCCGACTCGCCAGGTGGCCGGCGGCCGATCGCCGCGCGGTGGCCACGGCGATGCGTGCGAAGGGCGCCGCCACGGAACGGGACTTTGCACTGGCCGCGGCGCGTGCCGGCCGCCTGTTCCGGACGCTGCGACGGGCGGCAACCGCATTGCCGGACACGAAATCCGGCAAACCCTGACAATCGGTCACCGGTCAACGGATTAACACTCTCCCAGACGCATGCCCACGCGTCGGGAGAGCCGTGATATGGCGCAGTTGCCGGCCGGTCGCTTCTTCGAAGTCCGGTTCGAGTCCATCGGCGGGCTCGGCGCGCACGCCGCGGGGCAGGTGCTGGGCACCGCCGCGGTGCTCCGGATGGGCCTCAACGGGGCCCACTTCTCATCGTACGGGTCGGAGAAGAAGGGGTCGCTCGTGCGCTCCTTCGTCCGCCTCTGCCCGAGCAACCAGCCGGTGCGGACAAGCGCGCCGGTGGAGCAGCCCGACGCCGTGGTAGTGTTCCACGCCGCCCTGCTCCGCAACCCAGCCACCTACGGCGGCCTTCGCCGCGACGGCACAATCATATACAACGCGCCCGAGGCGGCCGCCGGGACGGCGCTCGACGCGTTGCCGCGCGAGGCGCGCGCGGTGCGGGTGGACGCGCTCCGCATCGCGATGGAGGAGAAGTCGCGGCCCAACGCCGTGCTCCTTGGCACCCTCTGCGCGACGTTCCCGTTTCTCGACCGCCATGCGGTGCTCGACGCGCTCACCGAGGAGTTTGCCGGCAAGCACCCGGAGGCCGTCGAGTCGAACACGCGCGCGTTCCGGCGCGGCGCAACGGAGTTCGAGGTGCGCGAAGGACTCGGTCACGCCGACGGTGACGTGCCCGTGTTCAAGCCTGAGCCCGCATGGGGCTATGACACGCAACCGGCTGGGGGGATCATCGCGGAGGCGGGCAACACAGCCTGGAACAACCTCGCCATCTCGCGCACCGGCGTGATCCCCGTGCTCGACCCGGAGAAATG
>JAYEKC010000517.1:0-1824 GCA_034716715.1 Gemmatimonadota bacterium
GATCCAGGTGCGCATCTGCGCGAGGAGGTCGTTGGCGTCGCACTTCAGGAAGAACGGGTCCCAGAACTGCTCGATGAACTCCGCGACGCTCCGCGCGCCGAAGCCCCGGAACCGCTCCTCGCGGTAGAAGGGCTCCGAGAACCCCCAGCCGGCGTAGATGGCGGCCATCACGCGGATCCCGGCGACGGGAGGCTTGTCGGTGTAGAACCCGTCGTTCCAGTCGGGGTCGGAGGTGATGGCGCGCTGGTTCCCCGTGAGGAAGACCCGGTTGAAGTGCGCCGTGCGCGCCGAGCCGGAGATGGGGGCGATCGCGTCCACGAGCTCGGGGTACCGCGCCGCCCAGGCGTAGGCCTGGCAGGCGCCCATGGACCAGCTCGTGACGAGGCGCACCCGCTCGACGCCGAACACCTAGTCGAGCAGCCGGCGCTGCGCGTCGACGTTGTCGTACGTGGTCACGAGCGGGAAGCGGCCCCGGTCGAACGGAGCCGGGGTGTTGCTCGGCGACGAGGAGACGCCCGCCCCGAAGTGGTTGGGGACGACGATGAACCACTCCTCCGGGTTCAGGGCCCGCTCGGGTCCGGTCATCCAGGCGACGGTGTCCGCCGGGGTCGCGGTGAACCAGGTCGGGCACACCACGACGTTGTCCTTCCGCTCGTTCAGGGTGCCGACGGTCGCGTAGCCGAGCTTCGCGTCGGGGAGCACGGAGCCCTTCTGCAGCTGCACGTCGCCGAGGTCGAACACGGCGTGGGTGGTCGAGGTCATGCGGCCCTCCTCCTCGGACCGCGCCGGTGCGATCCTGCGGTCAGGATACGGGCGAGCCCCGCGGAAGACAATGGGCGGGGCCGATCCGGGGGCCGCGGCGCGGCCGGTCCGGGCGCGTCCGGGCCGATCCTCGTCACCCGCCGGGGGCGGGCCGCGCGGGGTCGTCGGACGCCCCCCGCAGCGCCGCCCGGCGCCCGATGAGCTCCGGGTGCAGGGCGAGGATGAGGTTCGCGAGCGCGAAGGGGGAGGAGATCGGCTCGCCGATGGCCTCCTCGACCCGGCCCAGCCGGTACCGCACCGTGTTCGGATGCAGGAAGAGCGCCTCGGCCGTGCGCGTCACGCTCTGGTCGGCGGCGAGGTAGGTGACGAGGGTCTCCCGCAGCTGCGGCGAGGCGATCGGGGCGAGCGTCCGCTCGACCCGGGACGCCGACTGCCGCGCGTCGACGTGGGACAGCAGCCACGTCGAGAGGTCGATGCGGTCGATGAGCACGGGTCCGAAGTCCTGCGGAGCCTCCACCGCCGCGGCCCAGAGGCGCGCGATCCCGAGCGCCGTCTCCGCCTCCCGCACGGACTCCGGCACCCGGGAGAGCGTCGCCGACGGCGCGGACGAGCCGACGAGGAAGTGCCGGGAGACGCCGGCGATCCACTGCTCGCTCGCCCCCGACCCCGGCACGATGGCGGCGATCGTCGCGGGCGAGTCCGCGTCGGTGCGCCGCAGCATCACGAGCAGGGGGAGGGCGTCGGCGCGGGCGCGCTCGATGAGCTGCGCCACGTGCGACTCCGCCGCCGCGCCGCCGTCGAGGGGGGCGAGCTCGAGGGCGCGAACCGGCATGTAGGCGGGGAAGCGGAACTGGGCGAGGCGGTTCCAGAAGCGGTGCTCGCGCGCGGGCACCATGCCGTCGTGGAGGGAGGCGATGAGCTGCTCGTTGTCGCGGCGGTCGCGCTGGACGGCTCCGTAGCGGATGCCGTGGACCGCGCCGAGGAGGCGCTCGGCGGTGTCGAGCAGCTGGCCCACCGACTGCCCGATGCCGGCGCGCAGCACGATGCCCGGGTGCTCGCCCG
>JAYEKC010000518.1:0-1823 GCA_034716715.1 Gemmatimonadota bacterium
CGGTTCCGCTTCGACCAACTGATGGCCCTGGCCTGGAAGGCGATGCTGCCGTTGGGAGTGGTCAACCTGGTCGCCGTGGCCGCGTGGATCGAGTATGGAGACCGGCTGGTCGAGGCGACCGGGCTGACGACTCCGGCCGTGACCAGGTTGCGGTTGATGTCAGCGAGGAGCGCCTTCTTCACGTCGTCGCTTCGACCGACGAGGAATGTGATCTCGATGATCAGCAACTGTCGCGTGTACGTGAGACCCAGGTACCCGTCGGTGTGACGGAAGT
The DNA here is from genome assembly GCA_034716715.1 of Gemmatimonadota bacterium. Classification (GTDB taxonomy): domain Bacteria; phylum Gemmatimonadota; class Gemmatimonadetes; order Gemmatimonadales; family Gemmatimonadaceae; genus Fen-1231. Next base: position 275 of record JAYEKC010000518.1, read on the forward strand.
TGTCCGAGGACAGCTCGTTGAAGATCTGATAGAGATCCTCATCCGGGACACCCAGATTCTCCACCAGCGCCGCCTGGACGGCGGCACCAATCGCCTCCTTCTCGGCAGCGCTACGGCCCTCGAGCAGATTGACTTTGACAAGTGGCATATCATTGATCCTTCGAGTTGAGCGCCGGGATCCAGCTCAGAGTGCCAGCGCCAGTCGACGCAGCTCAGCGGCCGAGTCGGCAGTGAGAATCTCTTCAATCTCCGCCTGGGCACTTCGCCACAGCGGCAACGCCTCCGCCGTGACAGCGACGGCATTCTCCGTCAATCGAAGAGCGGATGCCCGGCGATCGTCACGCGAGGTCGTCATCTCGACCAACCCGAGCTTCACGAGGACGCGAACGTTCCGAGCGACCGTCGAGCGCTCGAGCTCGGCCCGCTCCGCCAAGGCCTGAATCGTGATCGGCTCCGCATCTGGAGGAGGCAACCGGCGCAACAGCCCCCACTGAGCGACATTGACGCCGACCGGCTCGAGCGCACGATCATAGATCGCAGACGCCCGCCGCGCCGCCACACGAAGACTCGTGCAATAGCAGTCCGTTTTCACAGAAACGAGTATATACACGTATTAGTCGACCTCACCAGCCAACGATCCCTATGCGGGCGCTGCCCGTGCGAGGGACGGCTGCGCGCAATCCAAAGACGGGTACTGCGACGTCAGCGGGCGATTCTGTCCGTTGGCAACGCGCGCGTAGTCCGCCCGAGAAGCGGCGCGGAGCGGGTGCGTCAACTGCAACATGCCTTGACCGCTCACGCGTGACCGCATGCCTCGTCCGAGTCCCTGGGCGTTGGTGTCGGGCCCAGCGGTACGGGCTGGCGCGGCGCCGGCTCGTCGCTCATCGGACACTTGACCAGGAGTTCCCTGACGCCTTGGACCGTACTCGACGCCGCGCGCCGGGAGAAACCATGCGCGTCGAGCGAACTACCGCAGTGCTCTGACCACTGTGTGCGGGCTGAATCCGATCATGCGCGCGATACTGTTTACGGACTTGCCTGCTTCGTGGGCTTCGCGAGCGCGAGCGATGTCGTCGTCACTCATCCGCCGGGTGGTGACGAAGCCGAATTCTGAGAGGTACTTACCCGCGGTCTGCCGTGTGATGCCGACAGCCTTCGCTGGCGCGGTGACGCTGCCGTTCTCGCGGTATTGCGCGATGAGCGTCTCGAGCTCTTCCGGCCGTAGTTGCCTCGCTCGCTTCACAGCACCCGCGCTACCGACCCGACGCTTGGTTTCACGGGCCCTGTCGGCGAGACCCTGAACTGGGGGAATGTCGCCCGATTGTTTCGAGTAGTGATGCAGTAGGTCCACCAAACGAAGAAGGGCGCCCATGTGGGCGCCCTCCTTCGTTGCCTGCAGAGAGGTCTACGCGCCTCTCCTAGAACCAGGTGAAGGGGACGATCACCGTCAGTCCGAGGGCAAGCAGGAAGATGGCGCTGCTCACGCCGATGAGAATCCACTGCGCTCGACGGTTTCGGATCACTGCGGCGATACCGAGAAGGAAGAGCG
>JAYEKC010000519.1:0-9284 GCA_034716715.1 Gemmatimonadota bacterium
AGGCGGCGGCGCTCGCCCGCCACGCCTCGCTCCCGCGCGACGCGCGGATTGCGTGCGCGGCGCTCGCCGTGGTGGCCGTGGTGGCCGTGGCGGGGGCCGGGTTCTACAGCGCCCGCGGCGTCTCGCGCGGATGGGCCGACATTGCCCAGCGCCGCAACGCGGCGCGCCTGCGGCCCGTGGTGGACTGGGTCAACGCGCACACCGCGCCCGGCGACGTGGTGGCGGCCGACGGCGAGCCGCTCGTGCACCTCTACACGGGCCGCCGCGTGGTGCCCGTGCACGTCCTCACGCCCGACGAGTACCTCGCCGGCACGTCGCTGCGGCAGGCGGCGGACGACCTGCGGGCGCTGCTCCGCGCGGGGCATGCCACGTGGGCCGTGTTCTCCGCGGGCGCGCTCGAGGCCGACGCCGCCGACCTCGTGGCCAGCGCCGGCGGGTCGCCGCGCCTCGTACCGGTGGATACCCTTCCCGGGGGCGGCGTGGCGTTCCGTGTGGACTGGTCGCCGTGACCGCGGCGCCCGGGCCGCTCGTCCTAGAACGGCGTCACCTCACCACCAACCGATGACCCAGCCGAGCGAACCCTTCCGGCCTTCCGGCGCGCGCACGCCGCCGGCGGGCATTGACGCGCCTCCGCGCCTGCGCGGGCGCACGCCCATGGACCCCGCCGACCTCACGCTGTCGGTGCTGATCCCGGTGTACAACGAGCGCGCCACCATCGAGACCATCGTCGAGCAGGTGCGCGCCGTGCCCGTCCGCAAGGAGATCATCTGCGTGGACGACTGCTCGCGCGACGGCACCGCCGACATCCTGCGCGCCATGAAGGACGCCGGCCGCATCGACAAGCTCATCTTCCACGAGGTGAACCGCGGCAAGGGCGCGGCCATCCGCACGGCGCTCGCGGCGAGCACGGGGAACGTCGTCATCGTGCAGGACGCCGACCTCGAGTACGACCCCGCCGACTGGCCGGGCCTGCTCGAGCCGATCGTCGATGGCCGCGCCGACGCCGTGTTCGGCTCGCGGTTCCTCGGCGGGCCGCACCGCGTGCTCTACTTCTGGCACTCCATCGGCAACGGCGTGCTGACGATGTTCAGCAACATGCTGACCAACCTCAACCTCACGGACATGGAAACGTGCTACAAGGCGATCCGGGGGGAGGTGGCGCGGTCGCTCCGGCTCACGTCGGACCGGTTCGGGTTCGAGCCCGAGGTCACGGCCCGCCTGGCGCGGGCCCGCGTGCGGATCTTCGAGGTGCCGATCTCGTACTCGGGCCGCACGTACGCCGAGGGCAAGAAGATCGGCTGGAAGGACGGCGTCGCCGCGATCTGGCACATCGTGAAGTTCAACTTCGGCGGGTGAGCGCCCCGTGAGGCGGCTCGTCCCCGAGGGCACCGACCCGCGATCGTACCAGGTGCCGGTGCTGGGCGTGATCGGCCTGGCCCTGCTGGCATCGGTCACGAGCCTCGCCAACGGCTTCGCGTACGACGACCGCTGGATCATCGTCGAGAACCCCACTGTGCACGACATCGCGCACTGGTGGAACGTGTTCGGCGACACGTACTGGCCGTCGATCCGCAACGCGGCCCTGTACCGCCCGCTCACGATCCTGGCGTACGTGGTGCAGTGGGCGGCCGGCGGCGGCACGCCGCTCCTCTTCCACGTCATCAACGTCGTGCTCTACGCCGCGCTGTGTGCGCTGGTGTACGGGCTCGCCCTCCAGATGCTGCCGCGCCGGGCCGCCTGGGTGGCGGCCGCCCTGTTCGCCGTGCACCCGGTGCACGTGGAAGCCGTGGGGAACGTGGTGGGGCAGGCGGAGCTGTGGGCCGCCATCTCGCTCGTGGCCGGCGTGGCCGTGTACCTCGCGGCCCGGCGGGACGGGCTGCCGGTGGACCGCCACACGAAGGGCGTCATCGCGGCCGTGTACCTCGGCGGCATGCTCTTCAAGGAGAACGCGATCGTACTCCCGGCGCTCCTCGTGGCGGCGGAGGCGTTCGCTGTGCACGATACGCGGCCGTGGCGCCTGCGGGCCGCCGAGCTGGGGTCGCTCCTCGTCTGGCTGACGCTGCTTGCCGCGATCATCCTCGGGATCCGCGTCTGGGTCACGGGCGAGCTCGGGGGCGACGTGGAGCATCCCGCGCTGCGCAACCTCGACGTATGGCAGCGGGCCTGGGTGATGCTCGCGATCGCCCCGGAGTTCGGCCGCCTCCTCGTGTGGCCGGCGCACCTGTATGCGGACTACTCGCCCCGCCAGGTGCCGCTGCTCCCGGAACCGACGGCGTACCACGCCTCCGGCGCGCTGCTCCTCCTCTGCCTCCTCGTGCTCGCCGTGGTGTCGGTGCGCCGGTTCCCGATGGTCACGTTCGCGCTCGCGTGGATCGCGGTATGCCTGGCGCCCGTCGCCAACATCCTCATCCCCACGGGGATCCTGGTGGCCGAGCGAACGCTGCTCGTGCCCAGCGTGGCCGCCGTGCTGCTGGCGGCGTCGCTCGTGCCCTGGTTCGAGGGCCGGCTCGAGGGCCTCCGGAGGGAGTGGCGGCTCGCCGCGGCCGGCGCGCTGGCCGTCGTGCTCGCGCTCGGGGCAGCGCGCAGCGCCGAGCGGCAGCACGCCTGGAAGGACTCCGACACGGTGTTCGACACGATGGTGCGCGACGAGCCGATGAGCTTCAAGGCACACTACGCCAACGGCGGGCGCTTGTGGGAGGCGCACCGCCCGGGGGAGGCGGAACGCGAGTGGCGGTACGCGATCGCGCTCTTCCCCACGTACTTCGGCGTGTACCAGGACCTCGCCCACAAGTACCGCGAAGCCCACGTCTGCCCGGCCGCCATCCCCCTGTATCAGAAGGCGCTCGAACTCGAGCCGGAACTGCCCCTGTCGCGCGTTGGCCTGACGGCCTGCTATCTGGAGATGGCGCAGTTCCGCAAGGCGCGCGCCGAGTCGCGCGAGGCGATTTCGTGGGGGTACTACCGGCGCGCGTTCGAATACATGATCGAGCGCGCCGACAGCGCGCTCGTGGCCTACGACTCGCTGGACGGCACCAACCGCTGGAAGCGGCGGCCCGCCCGCTAGGGAGCAACCCCGCCGGCGGTGCTGCTGGCAGGTGTCCGTCCACCCACGCCACCTCGCGGGGAACCCCGCATAAGCCCGGCCTTTCGCAGCCTGCAATTCGCGGTTCGCCCCACGCGTCGCCGCCTCACACAGATGAATCTGCGATTAACAAAAGAGCGTAACTTCAATCACCACAACGAGAAACGCTCGTCGCGGACGATTGGCAAGGCTCTTGCAGATTGAAGCGTGCGTCGCACTCGCGCCTGACGCGCGGCAATCCGCCGACCGTCGCACGGGCCAAATCAATAGAGGTCTCGCATGTCATCCGCCAAGAAAGGCTTCACCCTGATCGAGCTGCTGATCGTCGTGGTGATCATCGGCATCCTGGCTGCAATCGCGATCCCGAAGTTCGCGAACACGAAGGAGAAGGCGTACATCGCGTCGATGAAGTCGGATCTGCGCAACCTGATCACCGCGCAGGAAGCGTACTTCTCGGACAACAACAGCACGTACGCTGGCAGCACTGGCGCCCTGGGCACGTCGTACAAGTCGTCGAGCGGCGTGACGGTCACGATCGGCACGGTGACGAACACCGGCTGGACGGCCACCGCCGCGCACAACAGCACGACGAAGACCTGCGCCATCTCGGTGGGCGGCACGGCCACCAACGAAGGCGAGCCGGTCTGCCAGTAACCGTCCGCTGACTACGGCTGGTCTATGCGGGCCGGGCGCATGGCGCCCGGCCCGCGTTACCTTTCCGCAGCCGATGACCAGGGATAGCGGCGAACTCGAGCGCCTCCGGGCGGAAAACGTTGAGCAGCGCGACCAGCTCGAACGGCTGGCCAGCGGTGGCCGCATGGTGGCCATGCTTCTGCACGAGTTGGGGAACCCGGTCTCGGCCGTCGTCAACTACGCGCACACACTCGAGGCGAAGGTCCCGCCTGAACTCAAGGGCACGGTGGCCGCGCTCCAGCGCGAGGCGTTCCGGATCGTGAAGCTCCGGGATGGGTTCCTCGACTTCGTTCGGCCGCACGAAAAACGGACGGGCGCCGACCTCAACGCGGCCGTCCACGACACCCTCGGGTTCCTCGAGGACCAGGGCGCCCTGAAGCGGATCGAGGTGGAGCTCCAGCTGTCCGACGCGCCCAAGCCGACGCGCGGCACGGCCGTGGAGCTCGAGCAGGCCATCGCCAACCTCGTGCTCAACGCCGCCGCCGCGATGCCCGAAGGGGGGCGCCTCGTGATCTGGGCGGAGCGCCAGAACCGCCGCGCCCTGCTCGACGCGAGTGCCCGTCGCACGGACCAGGACGAAGGGCGGATCATCCACCCGCGCCGCCAGGACGATCGGTTGACGACCTGGCTCGAGTCGCTCGACGTGGACGAGGTGGTGAAGATCGTGGTGGCCGACTCCGGGCACGGCTTCGGCCACGGGAACCTCGACAAGCTGTTCGAGCCCTTCTTCAGCTCCAAGACGCCGGACGAGGGCGTGGGACTCGGCCTCACCGTCGTGCGCCGCGTGGTGGACTCGATGGACGGCATCGTGTGGGCGCAACGCTCGCGCGAGGGCGGTGCCGCGTTCCACATTGTGCTCCCGGTGAACGTGGGCGCATAGCGCCAGGCCCCGGGAACAAAACGGCACCACCCGCCGCGAAAACGGTGGTGCTCCGCGCCCGCAGCGGCGCCACTTTGCCCGCATGCCACGCGCCGCCGGGTTCTCCGTGATCGAGGCCATCGTCGCCACGACGATGCTGGGGGTGGCCGCCGCGATGCTCGCGGCGACCTTGGGTGTGCTGCGAACGTTCCGGGCCACGGCCGAGGCGAGGGCAGCGTCGGCGCTGGCAGCTGGCGAACGGGTCGCGACACTCGCGCGCAGGCCCTGCGCCTCCGGCGACACCGCCGGGAGCGAACGGCTGGGCCGTGCCATCACGCGATGGGGCGCCACGCGGTCCGGTGCGGCGTGGTCGTACGCCGAGTCCACTGGGGCACCTGGGGGCGGCCCGGCCCTCGTCCTCGAGGGCCGGGTGCAGTGCCCGCCCTGAGACGCCGCGCCTCGTCGCTCCCGGAACTGCTGGTGGCCTTGGTGCTGACGGCCATCGCGGGCCTCCTCGGCGCCGGCCTGCTGGCCACCACCGAGCGGCGGGTCCGCGCCGCGGCCGCCGACGACCGGACGGCCCAGCTCACCCGCGACGTGTCGCACGTCCTCGGGTCGGAGATTTCGGCGGCCGCATGGCCGGGCCTGGTGGTCATGGGCGACACGGCCCTCGAACTCGACGCGCACGTGGGATCGTCGGTGGCGTGCGTCGTGGGCCCCGGATCGGTCGTGCTCCCGGCCGCCACCACCACGCGCGATGAGCCGTACACGGCATGGCGGCAGCCGGCCGAGGCCGGCGACCTGCTGTGGGCGCTCGACACCGCCGGGACCTGGGGCGTGGGCGTCGTTGCGGCGGTGGTCGAGCGCGCGGACGGGGCCGGGTGTCCGGCTGACGGAGCCTTCCGCACCGCGGCCGACAGTGCCGCTCGCCGCCCCGTGTATCGCCTCACGCTGGGCAGTCCGCTCCCGGCGGGCGTCCTGCGCGGCGCGCCCCTGCGCATCACGCGGCGCGTACGGTGGGTGCTCTACCGCGCCGCCGACCGGCAGTGGTGGCTCGGCTACCGCCGGTGCAGCGCGGGCTGTGCCGCGGCGCAGCCCGTGACGGGGCCGTTCGCCGCGCCAGGGGATTCCGGGCTCGCGTTCCGGGTGGGCTCGGGCGCGGTCGTGACGGTCACCTTCCGGCCTCCGGCCGCCGGTGCGACGCTGCCGCAGTTGGCGAGGCGTCGATGGTCGGTTCGGGGCGCGCCCGCGCCGTGACCGCCCGCGCCGTGACCGCCCGCGCCGTGACCGCCCGCGCCGCAACCGCGCGAGCCGCGACCGCGCGGGCCGGGTTCGCGGCTCCCCTCGCGGTGCTGGTGCTGCTCGCGGTGGCTCTGCTCGGTGCGCTCGGGGTGGACGCCGTGATCGGCGAATCGCGGGCGGCGCGGGCCGGGTACCTGGAGGCGCGTGCCGCCGCGCTCGCCGAGTCGGCACTGGCGGAGGCGCTGGCCATTCAGCTCGATTCCGTTGCCGGTGTGGCGCCGCCGGGGACGCGCCTGTTCTCGCTCGCATCGGACGTCGCCGGCCAGGCGCGCGCGACGGCCGTCGTGCTGCAGCACGGGTTGGTGATGGTCACCGCGCGCGCCGAGGCGAATGCGGGCGGGGTTCGGGCAATTGCCGGGAGGCGCTGGCTGGCCCGGATCGTGGGCTCCGGCGACGGGACTGGCGAGGCACGGCTCGCGGCAGTGTCGCCGAACGGCTGGCTCGCCGTGCCCTGACGGGCCCTGCCGGGCGAACCCCGACTGTTACCTCACCGCCGCTCCGCTCGTGTTTTCTCGCGGACCGGTGCCCCGGTGGGTCGGGGGCGGCGGTGTGCGCGTCGCGGCCAGTGGCAGCTAAGTGCAAGCGGTGACGCTGAATTGGCGCGACAGGTCTATTGACACTGGGAACGGCGGCGAGTCAAGTTGATCCCCCGCCGTCTAATAGTTGGGAAAACGCGAGATCCGGTCGCCCCGACGCGCGACCGAACAACCCCGCGTGGTCGTTCACGGGACTCAGGCATGGCGCTCTTCGGGCGGAAGAAGACCTCGGTTGGTCTCGACATCGGTTCCGGCCTCGTCAAGGTGGCCGTGATCGACCATGCCCGGTCCGAACCGGAGCTGGTCAAGGTCGCGATCACGCCCCTGCTGGCCGACGCGATCGTCGAAGGCGAGATCATGGACCCCGGGATCGTGGCCGAGGCCATCACGGGGACGATGGCGGCCGCCGGCGCCACGACGACGGAAGTGGCGATCGCCGTGGGCGGGCGCGACGTGATCATCAAGAAGATCCAGATCGAGCGCGTCAAGGAGCAGCAGGCGCGGGAACTGATGCGCTGGGAAGCGGAGCAGCACGTTCCCTTCGACATGGAATCGGTGGAGCTGGATTTCCAGATCCTCGACCCGGACGGCGACACGCCGGACATGAGCGTGCTGCTCGTGGCGGCGAAGCGCGAGCTGGTGGAGGCGAAGGTCCGGGTGCTGACCGATGCCGGCCTCACGCCGACGACCGTCGACGTGGACGCGTTCGCGCTCCACAACGCCTTCGAGCGCAACTACCCGGACGCGATGACGGGCGTGGTGGCCCTGGTGAACATCGGGCACGACGTCACGAACGTGAACATCCTCGACAACGGCGTGCCGATCCTGACGCGGGACATCACGGTGGGTACGCGGCGGTTCCGCGAGGACCTGCAGCGGGACCGCGGCCTTTCGCCCGACGACGCGTCGGCGCTGATCCAGGGATACGACCGGTCGCCGGACCTCGACGCGGTGATCGAGGGGCGGGGCGAGGAGATTTCCGTGGGCGTGGAGCGTGCGGTGGCGTTCCTGGCTTCCTCGTCCAGGTCGGCCGAGCAACTGGGCGGCGTGTACGTGTGCGGGGGCGGCGCCCGGATCCCGGGTCTCGCCGACGCGCTGGGCACGCGGCTTCGCATGCCGGTGACCCAGGCAAACCCGCTGGCGGCACTCAGCGTCCGTGACGGGGCGCTCGATTCCCTCGTCACCGACGAAGTGGCTCCGCTCCTGATGCTTCCCATCGGCCTGGCGTTGCGCCAGCCCGTCTGACCGCGCGTACCGAACGATGATCGAAATCAACCTGCTGCCAGGCGCACGCAAGGCGAAGCGTTCCCGCGGCGCGTCGTTCGACTTCCGGTCGCTCGTCGCGAACGTCGGGGAGCGCGTCCGCGACCCGTGGCTGGCCACGGCGGTCGTCGGCGTCGCGCTGGGCCTCGCGGGGACCGGCTTCATGTACTGGCGCACGTCCGCCAAGGAGAAGGCGCTCCTCGAGACGGAGCGGACGGCGGTCGCGGATTCGACGCGCTTCGCGTCCGTGTTGCGCGAGATGATCGCCGCCACGGCGCAGCGCGACTCGCTGACGCGGCAGATCACCGTCATCACGGCGATCGACCGGTCCCGGTACGTGTGGCCGCACGTGATGGAGGAAGTGTCGCGCGCCCTGCCCCCGTACACGTGGCTGCGCTCGATGCAGCAGACGAGCGCGGTGCCGGCGGTGAGCCCCGAGGTCGAAGTCGGCGTGTCGAAGGCCGCAGGCGGCAAGAGCGCGGCGGCCGCGCAGGCCGAGGCCGACGAGGCCGCGGCGGCCTCGGCGGTGACCGTGCGCCTCGTGGGCCAGACGGTGGATATCCAGGCGCTGACGCGGTTCGTGCGCCAGCTCGAGGATTCGCCCTGGCTGGAGAACGTCACGCTGGCGCGTACCGAGAACGTGCTCGCGCAGCCGGCGAACAAGGAAGTGACCGAGTTCACGATTGAAATGCGGATCAGCCGGCCCGATTCGGCGCACATCCGGCGCGTTCCGCTCACCGTCGGGGTGCGGTAGCCATGGCCCGCCTTCCCACCAACCAGCGCGACCAGCTCATGCTCGCCGTCGGGATCCTCGCGATCGTCGGCGCGGCCGCGTACTGGTACTTCGTGGACGACCCGCAGAACAACGGGCCCGACGGGCTCGTGAAGACGACGCAGCACATCGACTCGCTCAACGCGATCAACCAGCGGGTCCGGGCGCAGCTCGCGCGCGGGAACACCGTGAAGATCAAGGCCGAGTCCGACTCGCTGCGCACCAACCTCGACCTGCTCCGGACCCTCGTGCCGGCGTCGAACGAGGTCAACGCGCTCATCGACGACGTGTCGAACGCGGCGCGGCGCGTGGGGTCGGACCTCGCGGGCCTTGACCCGCAGCCGCCCATCGAGGGCGAGATGTTCGACACCTACCGCTACCAGATTAAGCTCAACGGGGCGTATCACGACATCGCGCGGGTGCTCACGAACATCGCGTCGCTCAATCGCGTGGTGGCGCCCATCAACCTGTCGCTGCAACCCGCCCCGGCAAACGCCAAGACGCCGCCGGGCACGCAGCCGCTCGCGGCGACGTTCGGGATCCAGACCTACGTGATTCGCACGACGCCGGGCAAGCCGGCGGCACCGAAGGCGGGAGGCGACTGATGCGACGCCCGGTCCTCCTCCTCGCGTTCGCGGCCGCCGCGATGGCGGCTCCGCCGCGCGCGTCCGCGCAGGTCATCCGGCCGCCCAACATCCAGGCGCCGCTCAACGCCGCACGGGCCGCGGCGGGCAAGACGAACGAGCAGATCAAGGCCGCCGAGAAGGCGGGGGTGGA
>JAYEKC010000520.1:0-9264 GCA_034716715.1 Gemmatimonadota bacterium
CGCCGTCGAAGCTGGCGAGGAAGTCACCTCGCACGCCAGGCACGCGAGCCTGGGCCTGGGCGTATGCCACCGCGGGCACGGCGATCGTGGTGACGGCAAGGGCGGTGAGAAGAATGTTCTTGCGTCGCATCAGCAGGTCTCCCCTGAATGGAAGTTTCGCGGCGATGGTGCGGTGGCGCCCGGAGGGCGCGGAGTCAGATGTCGGTAGCGTCGGCAGCAAGCAGCGCGTGCAGCAGCACGTCGGCCCCGTTCGTCACGGCCTGCGGCGTCGAGTACTCCTTCGGCGAGTGGCTGATGCCACCCGCGCTCGGAACGAAGATCATGCCGATGGGGCAGATGCGCGCGAGGTCCTGCGCGTCGTGCCCCGCCCCGCTTGGCATCACCCGGCTCGAGAGCCCGAGCGATTTCGCGGCCGCCGCGATGTGCGCGCGCATCGCCGGGTCGGTGAGGGCCGCCACCACCTCGGTGGAGTACGGCTGGAACGCAAACGTCGTGCCGTTCATCGCCCCGATCCGGCCAGCCTCAGTGCGGATCTTCTCGTACAGGGCATGGATCTTCGCGTTGTCGAGGTCCCGGATTTCGAGCGTGCACTCCACGCGACCCGGCACGACGTTCGGCGCGCCGGGGAACGCCTGGATGCGGCCCACCGTGCCCACCTGCCGCCCCGGCTCGGACGTGACGATCCGGTTCACGGCTTCCACGAACCGCGACGCCGCGAGCAGCGCGTCGTGCCGGTCGGCCATCGCGGTGGTGCCCGCGTGGTTGGCGAACCCCGTGACGGTCACGTTCCACTGGCCGATGCCGACGATGCCCTCGACCACGCCGATGTCCACCTTGTCGCGGTCGAGCGTGCCGCCCTGCTCGATGTGCAGCTCGAAGTAGCACGCCGCGCTCCCGCGCGCGCGCCGCGCCGACGCGAGGCGCGCGGGATCGCCGCCGAGGAACGCGATGCCGTCGCGGATGGTCTTGCTGCTGTTCGACACCTGGGCCAGTTCGGCGTCCGTCAGCGCGCCCGTGACGGCGTGGCTGCCCCACAGGCCGCCCTCCTCGTTCTGCCAGATCGCCACCTCGAGCGGATGCCGCAGCGCGACGCCCTTCTCGGCGAGGGTCTGTGCGACCTCGATCGCACCGAGCGAACCCACGTCGCCGTCGTAGTTGCCGCCCTCGGGCACCGAGTCGATGTGCGAGCCGATGATGATGGGCTTGCGGCCCGGGTCCGAGCCGGGGCGCCGGCCCCAGATGTTCGCGGCGGCGTCCACCGTGACGTCGAGCTTCGCGTCGCGCATCAGGCCCATTACGTACTCGCGCCCCTGCCGGTCGGCATCCGAGTACGCCACGCGCGACACGCCGCCCTGCGGATTGCGGCCGAACGTCGACAACTCCGAGAGGTGCGCGTTCACCCGGTCGCCATTCACGCGCAGCGCGGGCTGCCCCGGCGCTGCGCCTGCCGCCGGCACTCCGCCCGCGGCGCCGGCCCGCATCGGGGGAACCGTCGCCACCAGGCCGCGTGGCAGTGTGAGGCCGGCTGCCGCGGCCGAGGCCGCGGCCACGAAATCGCGTCGCTTCACCATACGGCTGAAAATGGCACCGGGCCGGGCTGCGCGGCTAGTTTTCGTTCGTGATCATCCGCCGCTTCTACGACGACCCCCTCGCGCAGGCCAGCTACCTCATTGGCTGTGGCCGGGAGGGGGTCGCCATCGTCATCGACCCGAACCGGGACGTCGCGCCGTACGTCGAGGCGGCGGCGGCCGAACGGCTCCGCATCACGCACGTCACGGAAACGCACATCCACGCCGATTTTCTCTCGGGCGCCCGCGACCTCGCCCGAATCACCGGGGCGACGCTGCACCTGTCGGCCGAGGGCGGCCGCGACTGGCAGTACGCCTACGCGGCGCACGACGGCGCGCGGCTCCTCCGGGACGGCGACGTCATGCTGGTGGGCAATGTGCGCATCGCGGCCGTGCACACGCCGGGGCACACGCCAGAGCACCTGTCCTTCCTCGTGACCGACACGGCGGCCGCCGACCAGCCCATCGGCATCGTCACCGGCGACTTCGTGTTCGTGGGCGACGTGGGCCGGCCGGACCTCCTGGAGCGGGCGGCGCGGGTGGAAGGCACCATGGAGGCATCGGCGCGCACGCTCTTCCGGTCGCTGCGGAAGTTCACGCAGTACCCGGACTGGCTGCAGGTGTGGCCGGGCCACGGCGCGGGGTCAGCATGCGGCAAGGGACTCTCGGCCGTGCCACACAGCACCGTCGGCTACGAGCGCCGGTTCAACTGGGCGTTCGGCGTCGAGGCGGAGGATGCGTTCGTCCAGGCGGTGCTCGAGGGACAGCCCGAGCCGCCGACCTACTTCGCGACGATGAAGCGGCTGAACCGCGACGGGCCCGCGCCGTACGATCCCGCACGCGCGCCCGAGCGCGTGACCCGCGCCCAGCTCGCGGACGCGAAGCGTGCGCAAGCATTCGTGCTCGACACGCGCCGCGCGGACGCGTTCGCGGCCGGCCATGTGCCCGGTTCGATCAGCGTCCCGCTGAACCGCAGCTTCACGTCGTACGCGGGCTGGGTGGTGCCGTACGATCGCGACGTGGTGCTCATCGCCCAGGACGACGGCGCCGCGCGCGAGGCCGTGCGTGCCCTCGCGATGATCGGCGTGGACCAGGTGGCCGGCTGGGCATCGGCGGGCGTGGTGGACGAGTGGCGGAAGGAGGGCGGCCCCCTTGGTGTGGTCGCGCAGGTGGACGCCGCCGACCTGGCGGCCGCGCTGGCGGCGGACACGAGCGCGGTCGTGGACGTGCGCGGACGCGCCGAGTGGGACGAAAGCCGCATCGCGGGCGCGCCAAACATCCCGTTCGGGCTCATCGGCGACCGCGCGGACGAGCTGCCCGCGGCCGGAACGGTCGTCCTCCAATGCCAGTCGGGGAGCCGGTCCGGCATTGCCGCGAGCGTGTTGCTCGCCCGCGGCGTGAAGAACGTCGCGAACCTCGCCGGCGGGATCGAGGAGTGGGAACGCGCCGGGCTCCCCGTCGAACGGGGCGTGCCGGCCAGTCGATAGGCCGCACCAGCGCGCGGGTGCGCGGTCAGCGCCGCGCAGCGCTGCAGCCCGGCACCCGGAATGCCGCGATGCGCGTCGCGTACGACGCCGCCCCCCGTGCCACGTAGTCGCCCACGTACCAGAAGGTGCAGTCGTCGGACGGATCGATGGCGAGCGCCGTGTAGTCCTCCCAGCGGAACGCATTGCGTTGCGCCGCCTCGCCCGACGCAATCACGGACTCGCGAAAGCCGAGCATCCCGGGCGGGTCGGCGTCGAGCCGGGCGGCAAACCGCTGGCCCGCGTAGTGCGGCACACCGCCGAACGAGTACCCGATGCCGATGTTGCCCGCCGCGTCCATGCCAGCGCTCGCCATCCACCGGAACGACGAATCCGGGGCGAAGGTGCCCTGCTGGTGGAGCACCGGTGCGCGCCTCGCGTCGAGCCGGAATTCGTACCAGCGAACGCCGCCGCCGCCCGTGGCCGTATTGACCGAGTGCACCGCCACGACGCTCTCCCGGTTGCCGATGCGGCGGTACGTGACGCGGTTCATCAACTTGTCGCCCTGGGCGTCGAGCCGTCGCGACGTGTCGGGCTGGGGCACGCAGCTCGTGAGCTGCCCGTCGCACAGGTAGTGATACGGCGCGACCGTGATCTTGTGCGGGCCGTCGAGGGTCGTGCGCGACGGGTCGTCCCAGTCCACGTGCATCGCCCACCAGTACACGCCGTCGTCCTCGAGCACGCCGCGGAGTTGCGTGCCGCCGGCCGCGAACACGAGCGCCGGCGCACCCGCCGGCGGCGTGGCCGACCCGTCGATGTCGGCCGGGTTCAGGAAGTTGACGTCCTTGATGATCCGGCACTGCTCCGTGGCGCCCAGGCCGCGCAGCATGCGCGTGCGATCCGCCACGCACACGTGCTTCTCGATGACGTCGTCGCCGGTGCTGGTGCCGAGGTAGTAGCCGTCCGGCCAGACGCCCAGGCGCGGGTAGTCCGGGAAGAGGGGCCGCTTGAACTCATACAGGTAGTACGGGCCGAGCGGGTCCGGCGTCCGGCTCACCGCATAGCACATCGCATACGGCCCGGTCGAGTCGTTCGCGGGCCGGCGGAAGATCGGCATCACCACCACCCACCGGTCCGCGAGCTGGTCGTATTTCACGATCGCGTCGCCGTTGGTGCGGGCCTCGCACGGGCCGCCAAGCCCGAGGAAGAGCGCGTTGGTGGGCGTCGAGCCGACGAGCACCTTGCCCGTCGTGTCGAACCGCACGCCCTTCTTTGTGAAGATGGCGTACCGCGAATTGACGATCTGGAAGACGTGGTCCGGCCCCACGGCCAGGGCGTTGTCGGACGGGTTCCGGAACGGCTGCGCGGGCTGCACGCCGTCGAACCCTGCGCCGAGCCCGTCGAACGACGCCACCGCTTCGAGCGGGGGCCGGTCGCCCTGCGCGCGCTGCTCCACCCGCGTGCCGCCGCGCGCCGCGCGCATTGCGGACGGTGGCGGCGGATCGCCGCGGCGCTGGGCCGCCGCAGGTGCGCCGGCCACGATCGCCCACGCCGCGACCGTGGCACCTGCCGCGAAGACGCGTCGTCGCGCCATGCGGGCTACGGCTTCTGCGACGCGAGGAATCCCTGGATCTGCTTCACGGCGTAGTTGACCTTGTACTCGAACGCCATCTTGCCGAGCTCGGCCGTGGACCGCCGCGCATCGCCGTTGATCCCGTTGTTCACCCGCGGCCGCGCGGCGCCGGCGCTGTCCACCGGCTTGCCCTCGCACTGGACGTAGTTCCCCACCGCCGTGGAAACCAGCTCCGGCCGCACCCAGCCCTTGTCGAGGCCCAGGTACATCATCTCCGACGTGTCCGGAATTCCCGCGTGCGACGCGCACGGGTAGCCGTTGTCGGCCAGCCACTTCTCGAAGTCGCCCTGCGCCTTGGCGTAGGCGTCGCCGATGAAGTACACGTGGATGCCCTCGGGCGAATACTTCGCGTCGAGTTCCTGCGCGAGTTCGCCCAGCTGGGCCTGCCCGCCGCCGTGGTCGCCCATCAGCATGACGTTGCGGAATCCGTTGCGGATGAGCTGCTCGGCGATCTCGCGGTTGATGGCCTTGAACGTCTCCGTGGAGAGGCCGATCGTGCCCGGCAGCTCGGGATTCGCGCTGTTCGGCGAATACGCCAGCACCGGCGCCGCGATGGCGTTGCCCAGCTTCTGCGCGATGGCCTTCACCGTGGCGCGGGCCATGAGGGTATGGCCGCCATTCACGTTCTGCGGCCCGCGGGTCTCGGTGCCGCCATTGTAGACGAGCGCGGTGGTCTTGCCCAGTTCGCGGATGGCGCGCTTCACCTCCGGCCACGTCATCATCTCCAGCTCGACGAGACCAGTCGTGGCGGCCAGCGCTTCGCCGGTCGCCGGGACGGTGGGGCCGCGCCCGCTCCCGCCACGGCCCCCGCGGGCACCGGTCGAGTCGCCGCGGCCTCCCTGGGCTTCGAGCGAGGGCGCCACAGTCAGGGCAAGGGCAGCGAGGACGGCGAGGAGTGGACGGGGTGTCATGCGTGGCTCCAAGGGTGCGTAGCGGGCGTGAGGGATACGCAAGCATACGTCGTCCTGATGCGCGGCCGCGAGGGGCCACCCGCCGCGTTGCCGTTGGCGCGCATCCGGATGCATCTTGCGTCCACGGTCGCGCCCCCGCGTTGACTGATCGTGACGTTCCCTCGTCCCTCATGACGCCTCCAGCCACGGGAATCCGCAAGTGACCCACCCTGACGGTGGCCTGACCGGGCGCATCGAGGCCCAGCGTCGCGCGCTGTTCGCATTCTTCGATTCCACGGACGTGATGCATGCCGTGGTTGAGGTGGGGGGTGACGACCTGACCTGCGTGGTGATCAACAAGGCGGGCGCTGCACTCGTGGGACTGCACCCGTCAGCAATCGCGGACCATCGGCTCAGTGAATTGGGATTTCCTCCGGCCCTCGCCGCCGTGCTGCGTGACCGTGCGGCCGAAAGCGAGCGAACGGGCGGCACCGTGCGCTTCGAGCAGGCCGTGACCCTCGGCGACCTCGGCGCGCGCCACCTGCGGGTCACGCTGCGCCCCCTCGGCCCCGGGCCGTCCGGACCGCAATTCGTCGTGAACGCCGAGGACATCACGGAAACCACGACCGCCACCGATGCCCTCCGGCGCACGGAGCGATCGTACGCCACGCTCATCCGCAACCTCGCGGGCGCCGTGTACCGGCGGCGCAACGACGCGGCGTGGACCACGGAATTCGTGAGCGATGGGTGCCTGCCGATCACCGGATACCGGCCCGACGAGCTCGTCGGCAACCGCATTGCCTCGGTGGGCGGGCTGATCCACCCGGACGACGCGCCGCGGGTGCGCGAGGCGTATCGGCTGAGCCTCGCCGACCGGCGCGAATGCAGCAACGAGTACCGCATCGTCCGCCGCGACCACACGGTGCGCTGGGTGTGGGACCGCGCGCAGGGCGTGTTCGGCGACGATGGCCGGCTCGAGGCGGTGGAGGGCCTCCTGATCGACATCACGGAGCGGAGGGAAGAGGCGCACGAGCGGCGGCAGCTCGGCGACCAGCTGCTGCACGCCCAGCGCCTCGCGTCCGTCGGCCGCCTGGCGGGCGGCGTCGCGCACGACTTCAACAACCTCCTCGCCGTGGTGCTCGGCCACGCCGACCTCCTCGCCGCGGACCTCGACGCAGCGCACCCCCTCCACGAGAACATCGCCGAGATCAAGAGCGCCGCGAACCGGTCCATCCACCTCAGCCGTCAGCTCCTCGGGTTCGCCCGGCGGCAACCGATGTCGCCGAAGGTGCTCGACCTGAACGCGGCCCTGTCGGGCGCGCTCAACATGCTGCGACGCCTGATCGGCGAGTCCGTGGACGTCGTCTGGCTCCCCACGGCGGACCTCTGGTCCGTGCAGATGGACCCGACGCAGCTCGACCAGATCGTCACGAACCTCGCCCTGAACTCGCGCGACGCGATGCCCGGCGGCGGCACGCTCACGATCGCGACGCGCAACGCCGTGCTCGACGCCGCGTTCGTCGCGACCCACCGTGGCGCCGTCGCCGGCGAGTACGCCGCGTTCGAGGTGAACGACACCGGGTCGGGGATGGACGAGTACACGCTGTCGCAGATCTTCGAGCCGTTCTTCACCACGAAGGGCCCCGGGCTCGGCACGGGCCTCGGCATGGCCACCGTGTACGGCATCGTCAAGCAGAACAGCGGGTACATCGACATCGTGTCCGCCCCGGGGTCCGGCACGCGGACGACCGTGTACATCCCCCGCATGACGGAAGCCCCATCGCAGCCGGAGGAGATCCCGGTGGGCGACGACGTCCCGCGCGGCACGGAGATGATCCTCCTGGTCGAGGACGACAAGGCGCTGCTCCGGACGGGCCAGCTCCTGCTGCGGTCGCTCGGCTACACGGTGGTGGCCACGCACTCGCCCCTCGACGCGGCGGTGCTTGCGGCGGCCAACCCCGCCATCGACCTGCTGATCACGGACGTCGTGATGCCGCACATGAACGGGCACCTGCTGGCCGAGCACCTGCGCCACGCCATGCCACGGCTCGCGGTGCTCTTCATCTCCGGATATGCGGCAATCGACGCCAAGGCGCTGGCCGCCGCGCCGGGCACCGGATTCCTCGCCAAGCCGTTCACCACGGCCCAGATCGCCACCAAGGTGCGCGCCGTGCTCGACTCGCGGCCCCGGAGCCCGGGGGACGTGTAGCACGCGGGGGCGGGCGCCCGGGCGCCCGCCCCCGCACCCCGTTACGGCACCGGCTTCGCCGGCCTCGGGTGCTTCACGTACGTGTCGAACCAGGCGATCCAACGGGCCCAGATGTCGAGGTCCGTCACGTACGTGTCGTCGGAGTGGTCCTCGTACGGGTACATGTAGAGCGCGGCCGTCTTCCCGAGCCCCTGCAGCGCCGCCATCATCCGTTGCGAGCTGATGATCGACGTGCCCGTGTTCTGGTCCTCCAGCGCGTGGTACATCAGCACGGGCGTCACGATCTTGTCGGCGCGGAAGAACGGCGACATGTCGAGGTACGTGTCCTGTGCCTCGTAGAAACTCCGGCGCTCGCTCTGGAAGCCGAACGGCGTGAGCGAACGGTTGTACATCCCGTCGCCGGCGATGGCGCCCTTGAACCACGGCACGAGCGAGATCGCGTTCATCGTGCTGAACGCGCCGTAGCTGTGGCCGCCGATGCCGATGTGGTCGCGGTCCACGAAACCCATCTCCACGATGGCGTCCACCACCGCATCGAGGTTCTCGCGGAGGTCGCGCGTGTAGTTGTCGTTCATCCGGCCGGTGTCGCCCCAGATCGGGATGTCGGGCTCGATGAGCGCGTACCCCTGCGACACCCACAGCTTGGTGGACGACGCCGGCCGCAGCGACGGCACCTCGGGGAATCGGTTGATGTTCGTGTTGTACCGCGACCGCTCGTAGTCGGCCTGCGACGTGTACTCGCGCGGGTAGAACCAGATCACGCCCGGCACCTTCGTGCCCGGCTTCCAGTCCTTCGGCAGCGTGACGTCCACCCACATCCTGTTGCCGTCGCGGGGGCGTGTGACCTCGAAGCGCTTCACCTGCGCGCCCGTCACCTCTGGCCCCACGTCCACATTGCTCGTGATCTTGCGCGCGCCGCTCGCGTCCTTGAGCCACACGTCGGGAATCGTCGTCGGCGACTCGTGCGTGTAGAGGATCGCCGAGAGGTCGTCGTCCAGGGCGGTCACGAACTGGTCGTACCCGTCGGCCGGGCTGTCGAGCACGCGCGAGCGCTGCCCGGTCTCGATGTCAAGCCGGTCCACCCAGGGCCGCGGCGCCTCGGAGCTCCATTTCGCGCCGGGCTGCCGCGTGCCCTGCACCGCGACCGTCTTCCCGTCGGCGCCGAGGAGCACCACGCTCTCACCCGCAGGGTTGCGCCGCGTGAGCAGCGCGCCGCCGAGGGCCGTGGAGTCACCGCCCGCGCCGAATCCGCCGCGCCCGCCGCCGCCCCCGCGCCCGCCGAATCCTCCGCCGGGCAGCGTCACCCCGCGACCGAGGTTGTACCGCTTCGACGGGTCGTCGGTGCGAACGGCGAACACCGTGCCGCTGTCGGCGGCGAACATCACCTTCCCGTTCTCGCTGTACGCAACCGTGCCGAGCTGCGGGCCGCCTTCGTACAGCACCTTGGTGTCGCCCGCGCCGAACGGCGGCAGCCAGTTCATGTATCGCACGCTGGTGGGCT